>DAIPZN010000001.1:0-91620 GCA_036782195.1 Cyclobacteriaceae bacterium
AATTTTACAAGATTAAAAATTTAAATTTTTAAATAAAATTGATCGGAATACCTAGAGTGGATAGTTGATCAAGACAACTTGATGTAAGGCTCATTCCTGACGCAACTTCACATTGACCGCCTGACCTATCCACAGGAACGTTTTCTTGTTAGAATCTTTCACCATTGTAAGTCATTGAGAAAAAGCAACAAAGATGAAAATACCTTCTAATCCTATTTTAAGCTTATTTAAACCTATTAACCTCTATTTTAATAAAGAAAGAAGGCTTTCCAAAGATCCAGAAGAGCCACTTCGGTCGGAGCTTTACAGTTCTGAACAAATGGACAAACATGCCCATGTTTTAGCTAAAAGCCATAAGCTCAGTCATGGCAAACCATCCGATAACTTGTTGAGAAGACTGGAGGAAAATGAAAACAAACTTCTAGAAGTGAGGGACCTACTTGTAGGAGTGCTGCGTAAAGGAAAGGTTATCACACCTGCAGCGGAGTGGCTTTTGGACAATTTTTACTTAATAGAGGAACAAATCGTTATTGCCAGAAAGCATTTGCCGAAAGGATATAGTGAGAATTTACCCTATTTAGCAGAAGGTTCGTCTGCAGGAAGGCCGAGAGTCTATGACATTGTCTTGGAAATCATCTCGCATAGAGATGGGAGGGTGGATATTAGAAGCCTTCGCCGCTATATCAATGCCTATCAACAATATACTGTTTTAGATCTAGGTGAATTGTGGGCCATACCGATCATGCTACGTTTGGCCGTAATCGAAAACCTAAGAAGGGTGTCTAGTATCATCGCCAAAGACATGATAGACCACAATCATGCAGATCATTGGGCAGACAAGATGCTGGACACAGTACAGGAGAATTCCGGGGATCTTGTCCTTACAGTAGCTGAGATGGCTAGGGAAAAACCTATGCTCAACGGCCCTTTTGTAGCCTCATTTAAAAGAAAACTCCAAGGTAAGGGACCTGAATTGGCCATGCCATTGGATTGGCTGGAGAAGCAACTATCAGGTTTGGGGGAAAACAGCAATGATCTTGTCCACCATGAAAACCAAAAACAAGCGGCCGATCAGGTCTCTGTGAGTAATTGCATCGGAACACTTCGTTTTATAGGATCCACCGATTGGAGGGAGTTTGTAGAATCACTGAGTCATGTGGAGCAAATTCTCAGCAGGGATATTACTGGCGTGTATCCCTTAATGGATTTTGCCACACGGGATAGCTACCGACATGTAGTGGAAACCATAGCCAAAGCTTCTTTTATGTCTGAGACAGAAGTGGCTGAATTGGTACTCCAACTTGTAGAAAAGAACGGTACAGACAGCGAAAATTTCAAAAAAAGGCATTTAGGGTACTATCTGATTAAAGAAGGAGTCAAGGAAACAGAAAAGGCTGCAGAAGCCAAATTCAGCTTCAGGCAGCGGGTGGTCAAAGCAGCAGCTGAAGTTCCTGTCTTGCTTTATATCTTTTCGATAGTTGTCTTGACAGTGTTGTTCACATGGGGTATGGCATCCTTGTCTTTTACCTATTTTCTTCCTTCATGGGGATTAGGGGCTTTTTTGATTGTTTTGTTTTTAATGGGTTCAGGACAGTTGGCCATCTCAATGATCAATTGGCTGTCCACCATATTTGTTTCGCCCAAGTTGCTGCCAAGGATGGATTTTTCCAAAGGTATCCCGAGCAACCATAAAACTTTGGTCGTCGTACCCACCATGATTACAGGTGAGGAATATGTAGAAGAACTGATAGAAGGCCTGGAAGTAAGGTTTCTTGCGAACAAAGAAAATAACCTCTATTTCGGTCTTTTAACAGATTTTCAAGATGCAGACCAAGAGACTTTGCCGACTGACCAAGGGCTGCTCGAACTGACATGTTCTAAAATATCGGAATTGAACAAGCGGTATAGCAGACAAGGTGAGGATGTTTTTTTTCTGTTCCATAGGCCACGTAAATGGAATCCAGTGGAGCAAAAATGGATGGGGTATGAGCGGAAGCGGGGAAAACTGAGTGCACTCAACGCACTGATCTTAGGAAAGCAAAAGGACGAATTTTCGGTTATTGAAGGGGATTATCAGATTTTAAGGGAGGTCAAATTTGTCATTACCCTTGATTCGGACACACAGATGCCAAGGGATGCAGCGCATAAAATCATTTCAGCAATGGCGCACCCGCTTAACAAGCCTGTTTATGATCCTGCTAAAAAGCGGGTTGTAGATGGCTATGGTATTCTCCAGCCAAGAGTGGCTTCAGGTATTCCAGAAAAAAAGACCTTGTATTTGCGCATGCAGGGGGATATGTCAGGGATAGATCCCTACTCACGGATGTCCTCTGACGTATATCAGGATCTTTTTGGAGAGGGTTCTTTTATAGGAAAAGGAATCTATGATGTTGCGGTTTTTGAAGAGGCCGTAGGACAGGCTTTTGAGGAAAACAGGATTTTGAGCCATGATTTACTCGAAGGCTGTTATACCCGGTCTGGGTTGCTAAGCGACGTATTTTTGTATGATGACAATCCTGACAATTACCTGTTGGATGTCAAAAGAAGCCATAGGTGGATTAGGGGAGACTGGCAGATTGCAGCATGGCTACTTCCATTTGTAAGGAATGCAGCAGGTAAAAGGGTGAAGAATAACCTGTCTACTCTCAGCAGATGGAAAATCTTTGACAACCTCAGAAGAAGCCTTATGCCGATCTCACTTTTGCTACTGTTGCTGATGGGTTGGTTTGTACTGCCTTTTCCATGGTTTTGGACCTTGGCAGTCACGCTGATCATCCTGCTTGCAGTAATGGCTGCAGCAGGCTGGCAACTTGTCCACAAACCAGAAGACATCACACTCAAAAACCACCTGCATGAAGTGGGTGTCTCTGTAAGGGATACCATCATTAGATTTATCTTCGGTTTAGGAGTTTTGCCTTATGAAGCATGGAGATATACAGATGCTGTGTTCAGGACAATTTTCAGGTTGTCCGTCACCAAGCGCAAGCTCTTGGAATGGACACCTTCTGCTGCTGTTTCTATAGGTAAAAACGATATTGTCGGCAACTATAGACTGATGTGGGTTGCACCAATTCTATCCCTGTTATGCATCTTCTTATTTGCCAATAATCAGGTGGATACGATGCTTGTATCTTTCCCATTCCTGATTCTTTGGTTGATTTCTCCTGCGTTGGCTTGGAGGACAGGACTACCTGAGACAGATAAAATGCCTGAGTTGCCAAAAGAACAATTGCTGTATTTACACAAATTAAGCAGAAAGACTTGGGCCTATTATGAGGAATTCGTCACAGAGGAAGACAACTTTCTGCCTCCTGACAACTTCCAGGAAAAACATATTGCTGCGGTGGCCTCAAGGACTTCCCCTACCAATATGGGTTTAGCCCTTTTGGCCAACCTAACCGCTTATGATTTTGGCTATATCATGTGTGGCAATCTTCTTCTCCGCACGGATCAAACCTTGGGTACCATGCTTAGACTTGATCGGTACAAAGGTCATTTCTACAACTGGTACGACACTAAATCCTTGCAGACCCTGAATCCCAGGTATGTCTCTGCAGTGGACAGCGGCAACTTAGCCGGACATCTCCTGACTTTGAAGCAAGGGCTTTTGGAAATTCCTTCACGTAAAATTTTTAAAATCAACAATTACAAAGGGATTGTAAGCACAGTTGCCATATTGGTGGATTATTCCAAAGATACACATGCCGATATTTTTAAAAACCTTCATACACATCTTGAAGCAGCAATGACTTCAGAAAAGGAATCCCTTTATGAAGTTCACAACATGTTGAAGGCCATTAACAAAGAGGTGGAGGCCTTAGTCAATGCCTTAGCCATGCAGCCTGAGGATTCCTTGAGCAGGTGGTGCCAAAGGCTAAAAAAGCAGATGTACCACCTGATACATGATCTCGATATCCTTGCGCCTTGGCTGGAATACGGTCCTTCAGACATAAGTGGATTTGAATTGCTGGATCAGATCCCTTCTCTTGAAGAATTGGCGCTGTATAGGCAGACGTTCCAGGCTGTATTGGATGAACATTCAATTGAAAATCTTACGCCTGTTCAGAAAGAATGGCTGGAAAAAGTATCCGAAGCCATAGGCAATGGTGCCGATGCGGCTTATGGTAGAATAGTAGCTTTTCATAGACAGGCTGTAGAGTGTGAGGAAATGAGTACCATGGAGTATGATTTTCTTTTCGACCCTTCCACCAATTTCCTGAGAATAGGTTATAATGTAGACGAGCAGCGAAGGGACGATGGGTTCTATGACCTTCTGGCTTCTGAGGCTAGATTGGGGATTTTCGTGGCCATTTCTCAAGGGAAGATTCCACAGGAAAGCTGGTTCTCCCTAGGCAGGATCTTGACCGAAACTGGCAATAACCCAATTCTCCTTTCTTGGAGTGGGTCCATGTTTGAATACCTGATGCCCAATCTTGTGATGCCTTCTTATGAAAATACGCTGTTGAATCGCACCAATTTGGCTACCGTAAATAGACAGATTGAGTATGGCAATCAAAAGGGGATACCTTGGGGCATATCCGAATCGGGATTCAACATGGTGGATTCTAACCTGAACTATCAATACAAAGCTTTTGGTGTACCTGGAATAGGTCTCAAACGAGGGCTTGAAGAAGAACTGGTCATTGCCCCTTATGCAAGTATGATGGCGCTGATGGTTTCTCCCAAAAAAGCAGCCAATAACCTGCAGCAGATGTCCAAGCTGGGTTTTGAGGGGGAATTGGGCTTCTATGAGGCTGTTGATTACTCACCCAATAGGCTACCTCGGGGCAAAGATTTTGCTGTAGTAGAATCGTATATGGTTCACCATCAGGGAATGGGTTTTTTGGGACTTGCTTACTTGCTATTGGATAAGCCTATGCAGCAGCGGTTTGTAGCTGAACTTCGCTTTCAGGCTACACTTTTGCTCTTGCAGGAAAAGATGCCAAGACCTACTGTTTTTTATGCGCATACAGCTGATATTCTGGATACCACACTTCTCAAAAATGAAGCTCCTGTCCGGTGCATCAGGACCCCTCATACCATCATTCCTGAAATAAAACTGCTCTGTAACGGCAAGTATCAGGTAATGGTGACCAATTCCGGTGCCGGCTACAGCAGATGGAAAGACATTGCTGTCACCAGATGGAGAGAGGATACTACAAAGGACGACAAAGGGATATTTTGCTATATCAAGGATGTGAAGACGGGGAATTTTTGGTCCAACACCCACCATCCTACCCTCAGGCCAGCCAAAAATTATGAGGTGGCATTTTCACAAGGTCATGTGGAATTCAAAAGACATGATCATGGCATAGACACTAAAACCGAGATCATCATTTCTCCAGAAGATGATGTGGAAATCAGAAGGGTCAAGTTGATCAATAAAACAAACACACCAAAAACATTAGAAATTACCAGTTATGCAGAAATAGTTCTAGCCAGTCAGGCCTCTGATGAGGCACATCCTGCATTCAGTAACTTATTTGTACAGACATCAATCGATCCTGAGCATAGGGCCATCTTCTGTAGCCGTAGACCAAGATCTGAAAGTGAAAAACCACCATGGATGTTCCACATGATGGAATTTCATGGAAAGCACTTTGAAGATGTTTCTTATGAGACAGATAGGATGCAGTTTATAGGTAGAGGCAGGTCACTTGCCAATCCTATGGCCATGCAAAAATCTGGACTTTCGGGAAAAGAAGGTGCTGTATTGGATCCTATATTATCAATTAGATATCGGGTGGAGCTGAAGCCCCATCAGATGATCACATTAGATATGATTTATGGTATTAGTGAAGATCAGGAAAGCTGCGTGCAATTGATGCATAAATTCCGGGATCAGTATCTGAAGAAAAGGGCTTTTGAACTTTCATGGACACATTCCCAGGTGATGTTGCGGCAAATCAATGCTACTGAGGAAGAAGCCCAGCTCTATGATAAGCTAGCTGCAGCAGTAATATACCCAAACCCAATTTTAAGGGCGGAGCCACAAGTGATTCAAAGTAATTACCGGGGTCAATCAGGCTTGTGGAGCCATTCTGTTTCTGGGGATATTCCCATTGTGTTACTTCGGGTTTTTGACCAGCAGAGCATCCAGCTTGTCAGACAAATGGTTCAGGCGCATGCTTATTGGAAACTGAAGGGTCTGGCGGTGGATTTGGTCATTTGGAATGAAGACCATGGCTCTTACAGACAGCTGCTGCAAGAGCAGATACAAGGAATGGTAATAGGGGATGCCGGTATCAGTCAGCCATTTATGAAAAAGGGTGGTGTATTTGTCAAATCTGCAGATCAGCTTTCGCCTGAAGACCGCCTTCTTTTTGAAAGTGTGGCAAGGGTAATCATTTATGACAATAGGGGATCATTGATAGATCAGATCAACAGGAGAAATACCTCTTTCAACCTGCCTCCGATACTGGAAATGAAACCAATGAAGGCCATTGAAAATGAACCGCAGCTGTCTCTTCCTGAGAATCTGCTTTTTTACAATGGAATGGGGGGATTTTCGGAAGATGGCAACACCTACCATATCCTCACTGATCAGAACAATAAAACACCTGCACCTTGGGTGAATGTCATCGCTAATCCTGAGTTTGGATCAGTGGTTTCAGATCAGGGTTCGGCCTATACATGGGCAAGAAATGCACATGCCTACAGGATTACGCCTTGGAACAATGATCCTGTCAGCGATATCGGTGGAGAGGCTTTTTATATCCGTGATGAGGATTATGGCAATTTCTGGTCCCCAACACCCTATCCAGTTTCCAGTCAGAAGCCTTATCTGATTAGCCATAGCTTTGGCTATTCCACATTCAGGCATATCACCAGGGGAATAGAATCGGAAATGAAAGTCTTTGTTGACAAAGATGACCCAGTCAAATTCATTGTCATCAAGCTTAAAAACCATTCCGGTAAAGAAAGGCACCTGTCACTTACCGGATATATGGAGATCATTCTAGGAGACCTAAAGTCCAAAACCAACATGCATATCTTGTCGGAAGTGGACAACCGATCGGGAGCACTACTTTTCAGGAATAGATACAATTCTGCTTTTGCAGAGCAGGTGAGTTTTTTCAAAACTGACGCTGCCAATTTCAGCTATACCACAGACAGGGCTGTTTTTGTCGGACGTAATGAAAACCTTTCTAATCCTCATGCCTTGCATAGAAAGCGGCTTTCAGGTAGGGTAGGCGCTGGAATTGACAGTTGTGCTGCAATCCAAGTCAAAGTCAACCTGCTCAATGGGGAAGATAAAGAAGTCGTGTTTATGCTGGGAAGCAGTCGTAACTTGACATCAGCCCATCAGTTACTGGCAAAATATGCCACCAAAGATGCTGTAGATTCATCTTTTGGTGAAATGGCTGAATATTGGAAAGCTACTTTGGGACTTGTACAGGTCCATACGCCAGATCAGGCACTGAATGTACTGGCTAATGGGTGGCTTCCTTATCAGACTTTAGCCTGTAGGATTTATGCCAGAAGTGGTTTTTACCAGTCTGGGGGTGCCTTTGGATTTAGGGATCAATTGCAAGATGTACTGGCATTGCTCAATATACAGCCTGAGATAGCCAGAAATCAGATTCTACTGAGTGCATCAAGGCAGTTTGTCGAAGGAGATGTCCAACACTGGTGGCATCCACCTGAAGGCAGAGGAGTCAGGACCAAATGTTCCGATGATATGCTTTGGTTGCCCTTCGTTGTAGCGAGGTATGTTGAAGTTACCGGTGACATGTCCATTTTGGACGAAGAGGTAGGCTTTCTGGAAAGCAGGTTGCTTCATCAGGATGAAGAAAGCCTATATGAGCTTCCCCATAGTGGAAACCAAAGCGGTAGTCTCTACGATCATTGCATGCGTGCAATCAATTACAGTCTTTCCTTTGGTCCTCATGGCTTGCCATTGATTGGTGCGGGTGACTGGAATGACGGGATGGACATGGTAGGCCACAAAGGCAAAGGAGAAAGTGTTTGGCTGGGCTTTTTCCTATTTGATGTCATGCGTCGCTTTGAAGATGTAGCTGAAAGCTATGGAGATGAGGCATTTAGGCAAAAATGCGAAGCTGAAAAAAACCTCCTAAAGCAGCGGATAGAAGCTACTTCTTGGGATGGAAAATGGTACAAGCGTGCTTACTTTGATGACGGAACCCCACTGGGTTCGGATGTCAATGACGAATGTCAGATTGATGCCATTGCGCAAAGTTGGTCAGTGCTTTCTCAAGCTGGTGATCCCGAAAGGGCTTTGCAAGGGATGAACTCTCTTAATGAAAGGTTGGTGCGTAGGGATTTGAACCTGATACAGCTTTTGGATCCACCTTTTGATAAAGGAGGACTGAATCCAGGCTACATCAAAGGCTATGTGCCTGGAGTCAGGGAAAATGGAGGTCAATATTCGCATGCTGCCGTATGGGCATTAATGGCCTTTGCCGCCCTGGGCGATCGTGATCGGGTATGGGAACTTTTCCAACTTATTCAGCCAATAGGTCACGCGGATAGTGAGGATAAAATGCGCATCTATAAAGTGGAGCCTTATGTCATGGCCGCTGATGTGTATGCAAATGAATCCCACAGGGGAAGAGGCGGATGGACTTGGTATACGGGAAGTTCAGGTTGGATGTACCAGTTTATCGTAAACGCGCTGCTTGGAATGCAGGTAAAGGCAGGATTTGTCTCCTTTAAGCCCTGCTTTCCTCTTCAATGGCCGAGTGTTTATGTGCGACAGTATTTTGGTTCATCTGTGTATCACATTGACGTATTTCAAACCACTACTGATGGAGAATCGTGGTGGGATGTGGATGGAGAAAAGGGTTCGGGTGACGGCATTGAACTTACGGATGACGGCAGGGAACATCAGGTGAAATTCTATATCAAAATCAACTGAGGAATTGGATTTAATCTCCATTTTTAAGACCAACAAAGGAGCGGTGAATGGCCGCTCCTTTTTTTGTTTGATTTCTTACTTTGGCCTCTGTTGAGGAGACTATTGGAGAAGTCATGATTTAATCTTAGTTTTCATCCTTTACTGGATTACCATTGATTGGCTTACCATCCCACACCCCAACCTTTCTTTTATGGCCCATCATCCAAATCAGATTGATAAGCTTCTTGACCAGTTAGAAAACCTAGTAAAGCGTCAGGAAGAAATTTCTAAAGAGATCAAACAGATCAAAACCCAGGTCTTCCATTTGGTCAATGGAGAAGTGCAGGTAGATGAACAGAAAACTCCGCAAGACCTGCCACATGTGGAGGTAAAGGAGCCAATTCTTTCTCCTGCAGAAATCCTTTCTCAACTACAGCCCAACCCACCTAAGTCATTTTTATCAGATACGCTCAAATTTGATTGGGAAAAATTCGTAGGGGAAAACCTGATCAATAAAATCGGAATCATTATTCTGGTTTTGGGTGTGGGTATAGGTGCGAAATATGCTATTGATCATGAACTGATCAGCCCCCTTACAAGGATAATTTTCGGTTACCTCGCAGGCGCCGGTTTACTAGCCGTAGCCATCCGCTTAAAGCGGAATTATGAAGGTTACAGTGCAGTTTTGTTAAGTGGAAGTATGGCAATCCTATATTTTCTGACTTTCGCTGCATACGCTTATTATCAATTGATACCTGCTCCAGCTGCCTATTTGGTAATGCTTATGTTCACGATATTCACTGTGGTCGCTTCCGTGCAGTACAACAGGCAGGTGATTGGGATCATTGGTCTTGTTGGAGCTTATGCTGTTCCGTTTCTATTGAGTGAGGACAGCGGCAGGGTGCATTTGCTTTTCACCTATATGGCTGTGATCAATTTTGGGATTCTGACTATTGCCGTTATGCGTTATTGGCAATACCTGATCGGGACAGCATTTGCGGTCACATTTACCATCTTTCTTTATTGGTACAGCTCTTCAGATGAAGTTTCGGCCATGATGGCCGGAGGATTCCTACTTCTGTTTTTCCTTCAGTTTTATCTTGCCATTTTAGGCAACAAGTTCATAAGCAAGTCCCAGCTTGTAATCTTCGACTACCTGATGCTGCTGACAAATGCATTCCTTTTCTATGGAACCGGATATGAACTTATTCAGAGTCAGCCTCAGGGTTATGAATTTTTAGGGATCTTTACCATGGGCAATGCCTTGCTGCATTTCCTTGTCAGTTTACTGGTTTATCGGCAAAAGCTGCTGGATCGGAACCTATATCTGATCACCGCAGGATTTGTGCTGCTCTTTATCACCATAGCGATACCTGTTCAACTTGAGGGAAACTGGGTGACACTGGTTTGGGCAGCACAGGCATTTGTGTTGTTTTGGCTGGGAAGGTCAAAGGATGTGGCCCATTTGGACAAGGCTGCTTATGTTTTGATATTTGTGGCCTTGATAAGTCTGGTACAGGATTGGTCATTTGAAGTTGCTGATCCATCTGCTCAAGGAGGCAAGATAAGCTTAACTTACTTTCTCAATATCCGGTTGTTGACCACCTGTATCTTTTTGGCAGCTTTAGGTGGAGTTTATGTTGTCAACAGGAAATATCCGGTTGAGAAGACCAATTGGGAAAGCTATCTTGAAAAAGTTATTGCAGTGACAATTTTGTTGGTTTTGTACTTTGGAATCAGAACTGAAATTTCCGGGTATTATGAAGAACAATATTATGCTACGGCAATCAGACAAATCGGAGGTGATTTTGATTTTCCTGTCTACAACTACAATTATGATATCCTGCAGTTCAAAACCATAGCACTGCTCAATTTCACCTTTGTCTTTTTGGTTGTATTGTCCTTTGTCAACTTCAGGAAGTTATTAAACATCCACTTGGCACATGTCACCCTATCCCTGCTTATTTTGACGTTCCTTGCTTTTCTTTTTCAAGGATTTTCTGCTTTGTCCTATCTGAGAGATGCACAGCTGTTCCCGAA
The DNA here is from genome assembly GCA_036782195.1 of Cyclobacteriaceae bacterium. Taxonomy (GTDB): domain Bacteria; phylum Bacteroidota; class Bacteroidia; order Cytophagales; family Cyclobacteriaceae; genus DAIPZN01. Next base: position 10,898 of record DAIPZN010000001.1, read on the forward strand.
TCAGGATTTCTCAGTTGGATGGTGGCACATTGGTATCAGGTACTTTAGTTACCTTGTTTATGCAATTGCCCTGTATACCATAGCCAAACATAAATCTCTGATCAAACCGAATTTCATCCCTGGGCTATTGCTCCTTTTCCACTTCTTTATATTGGCATTATTGACTTCAGAGCTCATCAATTTATTGACTTGGACTGGTGCGGATAGCTTTAAGAATGTAGGCGTTTCTTTACTTTGGGGTACGTATGCGCTCTTGTTAATAGTATTGGGGATTTGGAAAAAGCACAGGTTATTACGGATTTCGGGAATTGGTTTGTTCTCCGTTACCTTACTCAAATTCTTTTTCTTCGATATCATTGGCATGAGTACTTTGGGTAAAACCGCAATATTTGTAGGTCTGGGAGTTCTTCTATTATTGGTTTCCTTTTTATACAATAAATACAAGCATAAGATTTCTGATGAAGCTGAAAATTAAACTGAAACTGCTATCATGCTTTATCCTTCAATATGTCCATGCGCAGCAATTTCCCTACACTTATAAGCGGGAAATCCGGGGAGTTGTAGAGCAATGGCATAAAGTTGTTCTACCTGATGATGTTTTTGGAGCACTAGAAGGGAACATGAATGGCTTAAGGATCGTTGGCTTGACACCTCAAGGAGATACAGTAGAGGCTCCTTACCTGATGGAAATCCGATCACCAAAGACTAAAACTAGGGTGGTTGCGACAAAAATATTGAACAGGGTTCGAAGTGGTCAGAATGCCTTTTTTACTTTGGAATTGTTGGAAAGCAGGCCTGTCAATTATATTGAGCTTGCCTTTGCACAGCAAGATTTTGACTGGAAGGTGACCTTAGAAGGGAGTCAGGACCAACGGCAATGGTTTACAGTATTGGAGGATTATCGGATACTCTCATTTCAAAATGAGCAGGAGCGGTATGCTTTTACTTCTTTGCGATTTCCTGAAGCCGATTTTAAGTTTTTTAGAATCAAAATCCCCGGAAATCCAGTTCCTGTCCTGCAGGCAGCAGATATTTACAGTGTTTCATCAGAAGAAGGAACAGCTACTGTATATGAAGGACGGCTACAAGTGAAGCAGGATAAGGCCAAGAAAAGGACAATTATAGACCTGGATTTGGGAAAAGTTGTTCCTATCGACAGAGTGGCCATAGAAGTGGATGCGGATCATGATTACTTTAGAAAAATTGAAATCAGCTACCTTGCTGATAGCGTAGCTTCACAAAAAGGAATGCGCTATCATTACCAACCTCTATTGAGCAATGTTTTGAGTAGTTTGGATACCAGCTTGTTTACTTTTAACAGTACACTAGTAAGGCACTTACAAGTGGTGATTCAAAATCAAGATGACCTTCCACTCGAAATCCGCAAGCTATCAGCTATAGGTTCTCAGCATGAGCTGGTTTTTAGAATTCCTAATCCGGGAAGCTATTTCCTCTTATACGGAGATCGATTAGCTCAAAAACCTATTTATGACTTAGGAAGGTTTCAAGAACAAATCCCAGGACAGATTTCTCAGGTTAATTTAGGATCAGAGGCAGTTTGGCATCAAGAGAAATTTTCAACCCAGAAGGCAATCTTTGAAAATAAGTTTTGGCTATATGGGTTGATGGGGATCATCGCTATGGTCCTTGGGGGGTTTACATGGGCTATGTTGAGAAAAAGATGATGGGTTGTAAGATGGGAATGAAAATTGGTGCACAATGAAAAAACTGAATGTGCCATGGACAACCAACAGAAAGAAGTCTTGATCCAGAATTACCTAAAAGCCTATAATGCTTTTGATATTGAGGGCATGTTAAAGGATTTTGACCCTGATATCAGGTTCAAAAACATCAGTAACAAGAATGTTGATCTTGAAACTTATGGTCTTATAACTTTTAAAAAGCAGGCGGAGCTTGCAGCCAAACTATTTGCTTCCCGTAAGCAGATCCCATTGGGTTATGAGCATGAAGGGAATAAAACAACGGTTCCCATCTATTATGAAGCTGTACTTGCGATTGATTTTCCAAATGGGTTGAAAGCTGGACAAAAGATTGAATTAAACGGTAAATCCCACCTTGAATTTGAGGGTGACAAAATTATTACACTGATTGATGAAAGTTAAAGAAGGCTATTTTTTGTAGGTAACTTCTATTCTGTTACCGTCCGGATCCAAAGTTTCAAATTCATAATATCCATCACCTGTAGTCCTAGGTCCCCTCAAGATTGGGAATCCCCGAGCAGCCAAAGCTTCTGCTTTTTCATCTACTTCATGTGCATGATTTACTCCAAATGCCAGATGGATAAGGCCAAGATGCTGTAGATCTTTTCTGTCATTTAAATTATCCGGAATCCCTGGCTTGTGCATCAACTCCAACCTGGCGCCGTTTTCAAAACTGATGAAGTAGCTACTAAATCCGGTTGTAGGATTTTGGTAGAGAGCATTGGCTTTACCATTAAAGTAGGTGGTGTAATATATTTTTGCCCTTTCCAGGTTTTCTGTCCAGAGCGCTACATGTTCTAAGGTCATCGCATCTTTTTATTCAGCGAAAATTCAAAATTCTTGATCATCCATGCAACGTTTTCACTGAATTCTTCATCTAATGGATGTATGGAAACAAATTTTCCTAAGGCAAAAAAAAGAATCTTGCTGCTAGGCGCAACAGGAAGGACTGGTCAGCATGTGCTCCGACAGGCCTTGGATGAGGGCTACCAAGTGCATGTTTTGGTCAGGGACCAGAATAGACTTCCCCAGTTGCATGAGCAACTATGGGTATTTGAAGGTGATACGAGAATTCCGCGGGACATGAAAATGGCAATGGAAGGATGTGAGGCGGTCATTTCTTGTCTGAACATTTCAAGAAAGTCAGACTTTCCATGGTCGCCTCTCCGAACACCCGAGGATTTTATTTCCTTGACCATAAAAAATACAATGAACTGCTGCAAAGAGTTGGATATAGACAGGTTGGTAACTGTATCGGCATGGGGAGTAGCGGAAAGTAGACCATTCATTCCAAGTTGGTTTGGCTGGCTGATAGACAATAGCAACCTTTCTTCAGCTTACCTTGAGCATGAGCGACAAGAAGCGATAATACGATCCTCTGGTATCAATTGGACCATAGTAAGGCCTGTTGCCTTGACCAACAGTATGAAGTGTAAGGAGGTTAAGGTACTCATCCCCAATCAAAAACCGAGTTTGACCATTTCAAGAAAAGACACAGCCAAATTTTTGCTTGATGCGCTTGAAGAAGAAACCTTCTTCAAATCAATAGTAACAATCTATTCATGATCCATAATATGGAAGATAATCTGTAAAAATTTCCTTCGTCTACATTTTCAGGAATGATATTGGCTTTAACTGAAGTCTCATTTCTTTTTTTAGCAACATGAAAATTTTGGTTACTGGGGCTGCAGGACTTTTGGGCAGCCATATCGTAAGGGAGCTGATTGCCAATCAACACCATCCAGTTTGTCTTGTGCGCAAATCTACCGATACAAGTACTTTAGCAGGCTTGGACCTTACTTATGTATATGGAAGCATTGAGTACAAATCTGATGTAGAAGCAGCGGTTTCTGGTTGTGAGGCAATCATTCACGCAGCAGCAATCTTTGCACATCCGCAAAATGACCAAAAGGCCTTTGAACAAATCAATGTCCAAGGGTCTAGGAATCTGGCTGAGGCAGCCATTGAAAGTGGTATCCGAAAATTCATCTATATCAGCACCGCCAACACCATCGGGACTGGAAGTAAATCAAGTCCAAGCACAGAAGTTGATCCTTTCAATTCCAAGGAGCTGGAATCCCATTACCTCAATACAAAGTTGAAAGCTGAGGAATTTCTCCTTGAACAAGTAAGAAAGGACAGATTGGAAGCGGTAATTATCAATCCTAGTTTTATGATCGGGCCTTATGACAGCAAACCAAGCTCAGGGAGGATGATTATGTATGGAGTCAAAAGCCCCCTTCTGGTAGTGCCTCCTGGAGGGAAAAATTTTGTTCATGTCCGTGATGTTGCCAGGGTGGCAGTAAAAGCCCTAGTTAAAGGAAAATCTGGAGAGAAATATCTGGTTACTGGGGAAAATTACAGCTATGCGGAATTTTTCAAGCTACTTCAATCAGAAACTGCCCAGCGAAAGCTCATGATTCAGGTTCCAAAAAATCTGTTTTACGGGGCTGCTCATATTGTAGAAACCCTAAAAGGAAAAAAGGCCGAGTTTAACGTGTCGAACGCCAAAGTCTTGGGCAGGGACAATTACTATTCAGGGAAAAAAGCCCAGAAAACCTTTGCTTATAAGCCAACGCCTGTGAATCAAGCAATTCAAGAAGCGCTGAACTGGTTCAGGCAAAATGGAAAACTCACATAACCCCTTTGGATCTTTTGATTAAGGCTGCGGTTTTGCTGTGATTGCCAAAATAGGCATCACTCAGGGCCGTTCTTCCCCAACGGTCTCTGGCATTGACTTGGGCGCCGTTTTTTAACAGATATTCAACAACTGCATAATGCCCTTCAGCAGCTGCCAAATGAAGGCATGTTCTTTGGTCATAGTTTGTCGAAGTAGCTGGTACCCCTTGGGCAAGTAGGTTTTGGACTTCAATCAAACTGCCTTGGCTAGCTGCCCAAAGCAAGGAATTGATTGCTTCCGTTTTCTGTTGTAGCTGTTGTTTTCTAGGATCTTTTTTGGTGTTTTTGGCATCCACTATATGGTCGTATATGTGAAAACGATACTGTTCCACCAGTTCTTTGCAGAAAGCTACACCTCTTACCGTATTACCCATATCATCTATTGGAGGGGAGTAGATAGCAATACCCATTAGTCCTGGAATTACTACCATCAGTGCTCCCGAAACCCCACTTTTGGCAGGTAAACCAACCAAAAAGGCAAACTCCCCGGAATAGTCATACATTCCGCATGAAAGCATTAGACTCAAACAATCCCTGATATCTACAGAATTGAAGATTTTTTCACCTGTCGTTGGACAAATACCTCCATTGGCAAGGGAGGCTGCAGCCACTGCTAGCTGATCTACATCTGCCTTGATGAAGCAGCAGCGTTTGTACAGATCCATGGTTTGATAGATATCAGTCCCTTCGGGATAGGCATCTTTTTCCAACATGTGGTAGGCCAATGCCATATTTCTGCTGTTGCTTTCATCAGAATCGTCAAGTTCCTGTTTGTTGAATTCGACTGGTTCACCCCCACAAAGCTTACCCCAGATATCCATTACATGCTGATGTCTTTTGGCTACTGTGAGTTCGGGTTTGATGAGGGAGCAGGTCATGATTGCACCTGCATTGATCATGGGGTTATGAGGAAGATTATCTTGGTTTAGAATCAAACCATTGTAACCACGTCCACTTGGCTCACGGCCAACATGTTTATGTACTTTGTCTTCCCCCCATTCATGAAGTGCAATGGCATAGTTTACAGCCTTACAGACTGATTGAAGGAGGAATTTTTCATTTTTATCTCCATAATGATGTCTCTGACCATCTACTGTACAGATCGAAATTGCAAAATAATTTTTATCTCCTTTGCCGCTTACTTCGCCGTCTTTTATGGATTTGACCTTTTCAAAAATTTTCTCTATATCCTCACAGAACTCCTGAAATTCGGGAATGGATACTTTTCTTAACGCCACCTTGTGGATCAGGTCTGAGCTAGTGTTGAGAATAAAGTCTGCAAACTGTTCAAAATCAATTTTGGATTCATCCCCATTTGTTTTTTTCAAAAAATCCGAAAGTTCTCTTTCTAACCTCAAATCATTGCTGCTAATGCCAATACTCTCCATCTTTTGGAGGATGTCATCCATGCTTGTAGTGGATTTTCCTTTACTCAGAAGGGAGTCAAACAATGGTTTGAGATCTTTTTTGGCATCAGAAAATGCACCTTGATCTGGTTTTTTCTTATTGTTGTCGGGGGAGGACATAGAAAAATGTAAGGGATAAATATATGGCGTATGAACGTAAAAAGCCGGAGATGGAAGCCATCTCCGACATGATCTTTTATTCTTCTTTTCTTGAAACCAATCTGAAAAACACATATGTCAAAGCAGCTCCGATAAGGACGCTTTTGATTACATTTTTCCTATCGTGTGTCCATGCTGCTTTCATCCCTTTTTCGGCAAAAATATTCGGAAAATGACCGTTTTTGAGATCATCTATGATACCTTCAATTTCATTGACCCGATCTGCCAGGATCAAAGGGATCCAGTGTCTAAACCTTCCTTCACCATGTTGAAATGCATAGCGGCGGATGTGGCCGCTAAGGCCGCTAGGTGGAATTGTTTCTCCGAACACGGCACTGACATTTGGCCTTTCAATAGATTGTAAAACTTCTGTTTTGACAGGCTGTTGCACAGGTCTGTTCCAGGTATACCCTTCATGGTCATGATCTGTCCGATGTTTGATGGGATAGGTGGGGTCATTTTTTGTATCCGCATCAATGCCCCAATTGGGTATATGTGAATTGTCTTTTTTGATGTTCATGGTTTTATGATTTATCTGGTTGAAGGAATCAGGACAGTTTTGATGCAATTGTCCATTTTGCCTGAAAATATCCGGTAAGCATCTGATATTTCTTCTAAAGGCATCCGATGTGTAATCAAAGCCTTAGGGTCTATCACCCCATTTTTGACATGTTCAAAAAGTTTTGGTAAATGTCTCTTCACTGCGGCTTGGTTTCCCCTGATGGTCAGTCCTTTATTTACCAAATTGCCAATAGGTACCATATTCACTGTAGGACCATATACTCCTACAACAGATACTACACCACCTTTTTTGGCTGAATTGATGGCCCACATCAAGGCTGTGGCAGATCCAGCCTGCAAGAGCAATTTCTTGCCTGTGATGGTATGCATCAGATCGCCTGAAGCCTCTGCACCGACCGCATCTATGCACACATCAGCACCTAAGGAGTCAGTCGTCTGTTTGATAAAGACAACAGGATCTTCCATTGACTCAAAATTGTATGCTTCACATTTGGCGTAATTTTTTGCGAACTCAAGTCTGTATTCCACACAGTCAATGATGATCACCCTTCCTGCGCCAAATAGCCATGCACACCTGGCAGCCATAATTCCTATAGGTCCGGCTCCAAATACAACTACGGTATCTCCTTTTTGGATGCCACCCATTTCAGCAGCTTGGTATCCAGTTGGAACCACATCTGTGAGCAGTACTGCATCATCAGGATCCATACCTTCCGGAATGCGGGTTGGCCCAAAATGGGCATAAGGTACTCTGACATACTCAGCTTGTCCTCCATGATAGCCTCCGGCAGTATGTGAATAACCAAATATTCCACCTACTGCGGAAGCCATGGTGTTCGCCTCATGACAATTGCCATACATTTGTTGCTGGCAGAAAATACATTCACCACAAGCGATGTTGAATGGCACCAGCACTGTATCGCCTACTTTTAGATTGTTTACATCAGAACCAAGTTCTTCTACTACACCTACAAATTCATGTCCGAATGTACTGCCAACTCTAGTATCTGGCACGTTGCCATTGTAGAGGTGAAGATCCGAACCACAAATACAGGTTCGGATGACCCTTACAATTGCATCCTTCGGATGAAGAATTTCGGGCATGGGTTTATGGGCTATACGGACCCTTTTTGGTCCTCTGTAATCCATTGCTAACATAGTTTTTCTCTTTTAATGGTTGACAAAATACTCCAGATGTAGTCTGAAGTTGAAAAGTGGTTGGGGAGGGTGTTCTCGTCCTCCTAGTGGTAAGGGTGCAAAATGTGTGCAGAAGGGCCTATCCTTACTCAAACTGGAAATTACCCAAGGCACCGCCCTGAATCAGCTCCTTCTGTGGTCTTAAAGTAACAAAGGGAAGCTGCATCATGTTGCAGGCTTCCCCTTGTTTAGATTTCTCTGTCTAATTGATCATTGTCCTCACTACCTAAACTGTAGTGGTTGTTTTCTTCATCTTCTGCTCCGATGTCCTCGCTATCATCATCTTGGCTTCTTCCTGGGATGTCTAGATCTTTCCCTTCAAAATCAACCGGATGAGACCTTTGCTTGAGGTTTTCATCGTCATTCATATCCAAACTCAAATCACGTGGCCCCAAAGCCTCCATGTCTTCCTTGGTAATTCTTGCTTCTTTGGCAAGTTCTTCTGGTGTGGGAAGATTCTCAAATTCTTTATGTCTGATCTTGGCCTCGTCTACATGTGAAGCCTTTTCATCATTCTGGTCTTTCTGGTCTTCGGCCATAATTTTAGAACGGTTTAGTGCAAGAGCCAAAATCCAATTACTATGCCGAAGGTCAGGAATAAGAGTTACATGTAAATGACTACTGTAATTATGCAACAAATGCTAAGCATTGAGAGGAGAAGGTTGTAAAATACCGGCTGCCAATTCAAAAGATTTCAACCGTGCCGCATGGTCGTAGACATTGCAGGTCAGCATAAGTTCATTCACTTGGGTGGCTTCAATGAATTGGCTGAGCTCTTTTTTTACCTGATCCGGTGTACCGATAAACGTATAAGCCATCATCTGTTGGATGGCAGCTGCTTCTTCTCTGCTCCAGATTTTCGACATGTCCTCAACAGGCGGGCGTAAAGGATAAGATCGTTGGCGGATGATACCCAATGCCATCTGATAAAAGGAAGTAGCCAGAAAGTGTGCCTCTTCACTTGAGTCTGCTACAATGATATTCACACATGCCATGGCATATGGTTGAGGGAGTTGCTTGCTAGGCCTGAAATTATTCCTGTAGTAAGTCATCGCCTGCATCAGATATGTAGGGGCGAAGTGGCTGGCAAAAACGTAGGGGAGACCCTTTTCGGAAGCTAATACAGCACTACTCATGCTTGAACCAAGTAAGTAGATTGGGATCTCTAGTCCTTCAGCTGGAAAAGCACGCACCGAAGAACCAGCATTGTCTTCAGAGAAATACTGCTGCAGCTCTTCAAGATCTTTAGGAAAGTCATGTACTGTTTCCATTCTTCCTCTTCGGAGTGCGGAAGCAGTACGCTGATCTGTACCAGGAGCTCTTCCCAAGCCAAGATCTATCCGACCAGGATAAAGGGTCTCTAGTGTACCAATCTGCTCTGCTACCATGAGCGGGCTATGATTGGGCAGCATGATTCCACCTGATCCAACCTTGATTTTTTGCGTTCCTTGGGCAATATACCCCATTAGTAAAAGAGGAGCAGAACTGCCTACCGAAGCCATGTTATGGTGCTCAGCAAGCCAGAATCTACTGTATCCCCAGTTTTCGGCATGCTGAGCCAGATTTAAGCTTCTCTGATATGCGTCAGCGGCGTCATGATCTTGTTTGATAATGGCAAGATCAAGTATGGAAATAGGAATAGTCGGTTTCATGTTAAAAATCGGATTATCTTCTGATAACCTTTTATCCTTTTAATGAGTTCGACTCATGTCTTTACAAGATCAGCTTCTAGACATGTAGCTAAAAAAGCTTTTTGAAAAATTTCTTTCGCTCCCTATTGATATAGGATAACCAGCTTCTTTCTCCCCACTTGTATTCAAAATAAAATCTTTCACCTTGGGTAAGCATCAATTGGTCTTTTTCGTCTTTGGTAAGGAGGGTCCTGCTTTCTAAATGCTCCACCACGCTATCAGTTACCAAGGCGTGTTGGATTCCATACTTTTGCAAGGTATTGGCATAATCATTATCAGCAAACCAGAATTTAAAACCTTCATCCAGTTTGCCTATAGTTTTAAGGATTGATCTTTCAAACAAAATGCACCATCCAGCTACTTCATACCTTACCTCATATCCTTTACGGATTCCAGAAAAGGGGTATATGTCTAAAGTTGGATGATGTACAGGACATACTGGACAGGCGCTTTGAAGTTGCGGATCGGAATCGAAAGCTTTTAAGATTGCTGAAGCCCAACCTTTGTGAAACAATAAATCATTATTTGCAATACATACATAAGGGCTTTGCGTTTGTTTAATCCCAATATTCATGAATTTATGATAACCAAAAGAAGCCTTGGGATAGATTGTCTTGGTCTGCGCAAAATCATATTTAGGTGCTGATTTATGGCTTTCAATCAACATCACATTGAAAAAAATTTCTTGAGGTGACTCTGATTCCAACAAACTTCTTAGACAATCCTCAGTAACTTTTCGTAATTCATCAGTGTAAGCATTCGAGAGAATGATGACGTCTATTTCTTTTGTCATTTTTCTTTTGTTTCCTTTTAAAATTGAGTGCTTTAATAGCATAATGGAATACGGTAACCCAACTGCTCACGGAAGCCATTACTTTTAGTCGATCCAGTTCCCAAACAGGATGGGTATACATGATGTGTTTGAAGAGCTGCATTTTTCTTTTTTTGTTTAGCTCCTGCATCTCCTTCACTTTTTCATGTGGAAAGGGTACTTTTTTTAGCTGAGTAGCTATCCAATACCTCAACCGAAGTTCCCCCAACTGCATAGTGAGCATATTTTGACTGACACTGCTACTATGTATCCTGATTAAAGTATAAGCATCTTCATCATGTAGATAATGAAAGGAATGGTTTAGAATAGCGCATTTTAACCAGAACTTCCAGTCTTCTGTATGGGCAATTTCAGTATCAAAGCCACCTGACTTTTGTAATACCTTGGTCCGTATCAATGGGCTGCTGATGACGCTAATGTTATTTTGGATCAAGGTATGAACTGCTTCCGCACCTCTTCCAGTCAACTTTGGCATCCAGGTTTTTCCCTTCATTTCAATATCGGGGAACCATCTTTCCGGATCGTTGTCAAGGAAATAATGATTGTCAACATAGCATATATCTACCTTTGGATGCTGATCAAAAAAATCCAATTGTTTAGATAGTTTATTTTGACTTAGCAAGTCATCCGCGTCCAAAAACTGTACAAAATCTCCTGTAGCATATGTCAAACCTAAATTTCGTGCTGCGGAAACCCCTTTATTCTCCTGCCGGAAATAAAGTATTCTCTTATCATCCTTTAAATAGGGCAAAAGTAACTGGTAGGTATTGTCAGTAGACCCATCATCAACAATAATTGCTTCCCAAGATTGATGGGTTTGTTCTTTAAGATTAAGAATAGTCTCACTCAAAAATTTCCCATAGTTGAAAGTAGGGATGATGATGGATACTTTCTTACTCATCATAATCAGGATTTAAAAAGTGCTTTCATTTTGATTCCCCAGATGTTTCTTACAGCATACCAGAATTTATCTAAATTATTATCCCTTTTAATGGTTAATAAGGACTCCCTATTGACCCATATTTCCCACCCAAAATGCAGGTTAAAGTAATTATTCAATCTTTTTTTAGCTGTACCGTATAAAGCTTTTGCATAGGTTGGTTTGCCAAATCGGTCCTGATAGGCAGCACAGGTCTTTAACCATTCGTTTTCTGTAGTTATCCTTTTTAATGTTCTGGATAAACACTTGGGATGTTTGTTTTTACCAAGGATATCAGTGACATTATGGCTATGTTGCCTATACTTCACCAAAGGCTCTTTGATAAAATCAATACTTCCCCAATGACAGGCTACAAATGCCAACCAATGATCGTAAAAACCAACTTCCGGGAATGGCAGCGCCTTTTCAAGTAAGCTATTGTGGAACATCATGCTATGGCCTGAGACACAATTAAAAAGAAGAAAGGGTTTGGGACTTTTGCCCCGCACGAAATTCAGTTTTTCTGACATCCTCATATCCAAGGATTCTTCATTTTCATTTATGAATTCAGAATCATGGTAAACCAGGATATTTCCATGGGATATGTCATACAGCTTTTGAATCTTATCCTTAGCCCAAAGGTCATCTTGATCGCTGATGGCTATCCATTCTCCGTGACAATGCTTCAGTGCTTGTTCAAAATTTTTCTGTAGCCCCAAGTTCCTGCTGTTGCGTAGACAATTAAATCTTGGATATCGTCGATGGTATTCTTGAAGTATTTCCCAGGTTTGGTCAGTACTCATATCATCCACAGCAACAATTTCCAAATTAGGATAAGTCTGTGAGACGAGGGAATCAAGTTGCTTCCTGAGGTATTTTTCGCCGTTAAAAGTACAGATGGCGATTGAGATCAATGGTGCTGTTAGATCTTTCATGAGTTAGAAAATTGTTGCATTTCAATCAATCGGCTATAAAGCCCGTCCAGGTACATCAATTCGTGGTGGGTACCCTGTTCCACGATCCTTCCACCTTCGAGCACGACGATCAGGTCGGCCTTTTGGATGGTACTCAATCTGTGCGCAATGACCAAAGTGGTCCTGTTCACCATCAGCTTGTTCAGCGCATCCTGAACCAACCGCTCTGACTCTGTATCCAAGGCAGAGGTGGCCTCATCAAGGAGAAGGATTGGTGGGTTGTTCAGTACGGCTCTTGCAATGCAGATCCGCTGTTTCTGTCCCCCTGACAGCTTGGTCCCACGGTCGCCGATATTGGTGTCATAACCATGAATGGTTTTTTCGATAAACTCGTGGGCGTTGGCAATTTTAGCTGCTTCAATGATTTCCTCAAGTGTAGCATCAGGCTTTCCAAAAGCGATGTTGCTACGGATGGTTTCATTGAATAGGATGGAGTCTTGTGTGACAATACCAATATGTTTGCGCAGAGACCCGGAATCCATTGCCTTGATGTCTATGCCATCAAGAAGGATTCTTCCCCGCTGTGCCTCCAAAAACCTTGGTATCAAATCCATTAATGTTGATTTTCCACCTCCCGATGGACCAACTAGGGCTACTGTTTTTCCTTTTGGGATAAAAAGATTGATGTCTTTTAAAATAGGTTGTCCATAGGAAAAATAAACGTGCTCCATATGAATGCCTCTTTCCAAGTTCTTCATGACAAAAGGCTGAGCCTCATCCTTGATTTTTGGTTCTTCGTCGATAAGCTCTAATACTCTTTCACCAGCAGCAATACCGGCATGAATGGTGCTAAATGATTCTGTTATTGCCTTAGCAGGTCGCATTACCTGGGAAAAAATGGCTATGTAGGTAATGAATTCCGCTGCTGAAAGCTCTGACTGATTGGAAATGACCAATGAACCTCCGTAAAGGACGATAATTACAACCATCAACACGCCTAAAAATTCAGAAACTGGCGATCCCAGTTGCTGCCGGTAAGCCATCTTACGCCCTAATTCCGAATACCTTACATTTTCCCGGTGAAACTTGTTTTTAGTCCTTTCTGTAGCATTGAATGCTTTGATCACTTTTATCCCTGAAAGCGCTTCATCCAGGTAGCTGATCATTAGTCCATATAGCTCCTGTGCTTCAGTTGCTTGGGCCTTGAGTCGTTTTACGATTCTTGATATGGCGTAACCTGAAATGGGAATGACGAGAATCGCGAAAAGTGTCAATTTGTATGATATCGCAAAAAGGATGACCATGTAAGCCAGCAACTGTAAAGGTTCCTTAAAAAGCACCTGCAAGGTACTGGTCACGGAAAATTGTACTACCTGTACATCAGAGGCAATTTTTGAGATGATATTGCCCTTTCGCTGCTCGTTGAAATATTCAACATGCAAGTTCATGACATTGTCAAAAACTGTCTTGCGTAGGTTCAGAAGGGTATGTATCCGCAGGTTTTCCATAACCCTCTGACTGAGATAGCGGAAAACATTTCCCAACAACACAGAAACAAGAATGACTACACACACCCATTTAAGTGCTTCATATGCTCCTCCCTGTGACTGAATGGTATGGGTGAAATATTTAAATTGACCCATTATATCAGTCCAGTTGTCAGGACGCACAGCAGCCGTGGTTGGCGCCTCTTCAAAAAGTGTACTCAGCAGCGGGGCTAACAGCGCCAGGTTCAGCGTATTGAAAATTACAGCCAATAGGGTAAAAAGTACGTAAGGAATTGCGTACCTCTCAATAGGCTTAGCAAAAGAAAGCAGCCTAAGATATATCTGCATACAAGTTGGTTTAGTTCTGAATCCTGACGCAGATATTATTCCAATTGCTACGAAAAAAGGTAAAAAAATAAAAAATATTAAAAAAGTTATATGAATTGTGGGTTTTTTAGAAATTATTGGTGAATAATATCTAATTTCATTTCCCTTAGAATCAATCGCTTAAGAAATTTTCCTACCCTTTGTCTTTTATCTACTGATGCCTTCTTTTAAAATATAGGGTCCTACATTTATGTATGGTTTGAAGAAAAGGGGGGGTTCCCATATCCTGATGTTATATCAAATTTGAACTAACTTGATTCTGTTAATAATAAAAATGATTGCCTCATAACGACTCAGAAGTTACTTATGAAAGGATCAAAACAGTTGCAACAGGTGATTTTTGGGAAAGACGCATTTAAAAATAAAATTTTACAGTAATCAAAAGAAATGAAAATAGCTATCCTTACCCTGGGAACTCGCGGAGACATACAGCCTTATGCAGTATTGGGACATGCCTTGAAGCAGCGGGGTCATCAAGTGACCTTGGCTACTGCCAAAAATTTCTCCTCTATGGTCCGACTCTATGAGCTGGATTTCATGCCAATAGAAGCTGATTTTCAGGCAATATTGGATTCTGAAGAAGGTAAAAAGATGATGAAAGGAAATCCCTTCGCCATCCGCAGAAATTTGAACTCTTGGGTTTATCCTTTGATTGAAGATTCCCTGAATACTTTTTATAAGTTGGCTAGGGAAAGTGATGCAGTCTTGTATCATGTCAAAACCCTGTCAGATTGTTTTGCGGACCAGTTTCCTCAAAAGATGATGCGGACATCTGTCCTTCCTATTGTGGAACCTACAAGTGCATTTGCCAATCCCGCCTTAAGTGGTCTTCCGATTCCACGTTTTCTAAATAGAATGAGCTATAAGCTAGCCAATCAGAGCATGAAGCTACTTTCTAAACCGATTGGCAACTTCAGAAAAGCCAACGGACTCCCAATCAAGTTTAGTACTCCGCCTGTTGAGGATTTATATGGAATTAGTCCCGTCTTATTACCTGTACCACAAGATTTTAAGGATCCCAATGCATTTCAGGGTTTTTGGTTTGGGGAGGAAAAAGAAGGGTTATCCGAAAGTTTGCAGGAATTTCTGGATGCCGGTGACCCTCCCTTGCTCTTGACATTTGGGAGTATGCCTTTTAAAGGTAAATTTGACTTGGAAGATGCAGTATTGCATTTGGTGCAGAAGTATCATGTACGAATCCTAGTGGTTAAAGGCTGGGGACTTAGGAACGTGGAAAAACTTGAAAAAGACCCCGGTATTTTTGTCGTCCAAGCTGAACCTTTTAGTCTTTTGTTTCCTCAAGTCAGGGCTATTATACACCATGGAGGCATTGGTACTACTGCAGCTTGTCTTCGTGCAGGTAAGCCTTTTTGGATTTGTCCAATCCTTTATCCAGTGGGGGACCAGCTCTTTTGGGGGCTTCAGTCTTATAAAATCGGTGTAGCCCTCAAGCCAGTACCCTTGTCCAAAATGGATCTGAATAGGTTTTTGGAAAAGGTAGGAGCCTTGCTTTCCCATAAAGAGCTGTATTTAAAAGCCTCCGCTGTAAAAGAACTTATTGATCAAGAAAATGGTCTTCAAGCAGCTATTGAGAAGATAGAAGCCTTTTTTAGTAAGATTGTCAGACACAAAGTTTAAATTCTATTCAAAATGCTTGTAACAATCCATCCAAAGCTCCCCATGCGGGACATCAACCTTACAAAGGCATATTATATAGATACCCTAGGGTTCAATATGCTTGCTGAATATGAAGGTTATCTGATGATTGAACAGGATGGGGTTCAGCTCCATTTTTTTGAATTTAAGTCACTTGATCCATTGGCTAATTATGGACAGGTTTATATCCGTGTTCAGGATATTCAAGCCTATTACCAAAAACTACTTGATCAAAAGGTCCGCATTCATCCCAATGGACATCTGGTAAAAAAAAACTGGGGTCAAATTGAATTTTCTCTTTTGGACCCTGACCACAATCTGCTGACTTTTGGAGAAAGGTATTGAGGTAAATTGATTCAGGTCCTGCCGATCGAAGCTATTTTGTAGATTTTAAGATTTTCAGAAAACCGATGAATTACTTTTTTGGATTAATGGCTACGTGATTACCGGGGCGACTTAAGAAAGACTTTTTTCTTGATGGATGAATTGAAGAAAGGAAAATTGAGTCGATATTAGTTATACAATTGCCCAAACTTAAAGCCCTGTATATGAAACCAAAGTTTTTATTCTTAGTTTTTTTGCTATGGATGCCATTTATCCACATGGCAAATGCCCAATCAACGGATGAAATATTAACTGAATTTTTTAACCGATACCAAAAGTCTCCTAATGATGGGTTGGATTATGGTTTTAGTACCAATACTTGGATTGGTGAAACCAATCAAGCTGGAATTGCAAATGTAAAACTTCAAATAAAAAATGCTGTTTCTATTATAGGGGATTATTATGGCTATGAAAAATATGCTGAACTCATGATTGGAAATTCATTGAAACAGGTAAAATATATAGTCAAATATGACAGGCAGCCATTAAGATTCATTTTCGTTTTTTACAAATCTTCGGATGATTGGAAACTCTTGAACTTCAATTTTGATGATAAAATCACAGAGGATTTTAAATAACTGGTTAAATTCAATTTAATTTTAAATTTGCTTCAATTTTCACTGAAGCAGTTTCGTTAGCAATTGGTGCTGCTATTTTTGTCAAATCACCTTGTAAGCTTATGACCCGAAAAAGAATCCTAATCATCTCTTCATTCCTGATAGTACCCTTGCTCATCTTTGCAGTATCTGTTTGGGTTATCTATCTAAAACAGAAAGATTTGACACGGGATGCGCTTACAAAAATCAATGAGGAATTTGTAGGAATACTTACGGTCGAAGATTCATATGTTTCTCCTTTCGCAAATTTTCCATACATCTCCATAGATCTTAAAAACATCCGATTCTTTGCCACCAAAGAAATGGACGACAAACCGATTTATGAAGCAGCTGATTTTTACCTTGGCTTCAACATCTGGGACTTGCTTCGGGGAGAATATAAAGTCAAAAAACTCACTGTCAACAAGGGACACCTGGATTTAGTCCGGTTTGAAAACGGGGATATCAATTTATTGATGGCTAAAGGGGTAAAAGAAGATGAAGGGGAAGCTACGGAACTGGTTTTCGAATTGGCAGGTGTACGTCTTCAGTCCTTTGATATCAGCTTTTTGGATGTGACGGATCAGCGCGACATGCATTTTCATATTGCAGACCTGAAGACCGACCTCAGATTTAGCAGTGCACATATTTTTGTAGATCTGGTATCAGACCTGGTTTTTGATTTGGAACAAGATGGTACTCCTACGTTTTTTTCAGACAAGAAAATTCACCTGGACTTGAACCTGGATTATTTCACAGAAAGTGGCTTGTTAAAAATCGCACCTTCCAAAGCCAAACTTGAGGAAGCCATGCTGTCAGTGTCGGGTCAAATAGCTGTTTTGGAAAAGGGGCTGGATATGGACTTGAAGTTTGATGGTGAAAAACCCGACTTTAACATCTTTGCTGCATTTCTTCCCAAAGAAGTAGGAGAAGCATTAAAAAAATACAAAAACGAAGGAGAGGTTTACTTTATCGGTTCTGTAAAAGGATTTGCAGGAGAAGGAGAAAGTCCGGCAATATCAGTAGAATTTGGGGCAGACAATGCTTATTTTCTCAATACAGGCATTCAGAAGAAAGTAGATGAATTGCGTTTTTCCGGATTTTTTACCAATGGGTCTGAGCGCAACCTCAAAACTTCCGAAATACAGTTACAACACTTTCATGCCAGACCTGAAGAGGGGATTTTTCAGGGAAGGATGACCATCAGGAATTTTGAGGATCCTTTTATCAAAATCAACCTCAACGCCGATCTGGACCTGGAATTCCTCGGTGATTTCTTTGAAATTGAAGGGCTTCGTGGCATTCAGGGCCAGGTGGTACTGGATATGGATTTTGATGAACTGATAGACCTCAACTTGCCCCCTTCTTCCATTAGTCGAGTGGAAGGCAGTTTGCAAAGTGAGCTCTTTCTCAAAAACCTAAGCTTAAATATCCCCGGCTATCATCTTCCTGTAAAACAGGCAAATGCCTACGCTTATATGCGTAGGGGCAAAATCTTGCTGGATTCCCTTAGCTTCAAGATAGGAGCTTCTGATTTTGCTTTTTCCGGTGAATTGAGTGACTTCTCCAATATCCTTCACGCCAGCAAAGAACCGCTTCAGGTCAAGCTAAATGCCAAATCCAAGTTTATCGATACCGGTGAACTTATGGCTTTAGCAGCAGAAGATTCGGCTTTCAAAGAAGAGATTAGCGACTTTGAAATCAAATTGGCCTTTTCTTCAAGTGGCTATAATCTGACAACTTATCAATACCTGCCTAAAGGGGAATTTTTCATAGAGGATTTTTATGCACAGTTCAAGCATTATCCACATAGGTTACATGATTTTCATGCCGATATCCTGATTCAGGATGACCATCTGGTAGTAAAGGATTTCAAAGGAGAGATCGACCAAAGTGACTTCCTCTTCACTGGAAGAGTAGACAATTACCGGAAATGGTTTGAGCAGGTAAAAAGAGGTGATTCCAGTTTTGAGTTTGATTTGGTTTCCAAAAAACTCCAACTCCATGACTTGTTGAGTTACAAAGGTGTCACATACCTGCCCGAATCGTATAGCCATGAGGTAATATCGGATTTGAAACTAAAAGGAAAAGTAGATCTTCATTACCAAGATTCTCTAAAATCCATTGATTTTTATCTGACTGGGCTTCAGGGAAAAATGAATCTTCATCCCCTTAAACTTGAGGATTTCAAAGGCAGAGTCCATTATGAAGACAGCTATCTCACCTTGGACAATCTTGGAGGAAGAATGGGGGCTTCTGACCTGACTTTGGATATGCGGTACTATATGGGAAGCGACAAGGCTATGGTTTCGAATAAAAACTACCTCAATATAAAATCAAAAGTTCTTGATTTAGATGCACTGATGGGTTTCCAAGGATTGGATACCCAGACCAATCATCAGGATTCTTTCAATATTTTTCATCTTCCATTTTCTGAAATGGATTTTTCTGTACAGATCGACAGGATGAATTACCATACCTTCTGGCTTGAGCAGGTGAAAGGGCAAGCTCGGACTACCACCAATCATTATATCTACCTGGATACATTGGGTCTCAATGCAGCTGGAGGGAAACTTGGCATTAAGGGCTATTTCAATGGATCAAATCCGGAGCAAATTTATTTCCATAGTGAGATGGTAGCAGACAAGCTGGATTTGGATAAATTGCTATTCAAGTTTGAAAACTTCGGGCAGGACTACCTGATCAATGAAAACCTGCATGGTCTTGTCAGTGGCAAAATCAAAAGCAAATTCCTTGTCTATCCTGATCTTACACCTATTGTGGACAAATCCGAAGCAACAATGGATCTGACCGTATATCAAGGAAGCTTGGTCAATTTTGCGCCTTTGGATGCCATGTCCTCCTATTTTGCAGACAGAAATCTTAAAAATGTAAGGTTTGATACCCTTAGCAATGTTTTTGATCTGAAAGGGGGAGTACTCCATATCCCCAAAATGAACATCAATTCCAGCCTTGGTTTTATAGAGTTGTCAGGCAAACAAAGTCTGGATATGAATATGGATTATTTTATCCGGGTTCCTCTTGCATTGGTCACTCAAGTGGGTTTTAGGGCTTTGTTTGGAGGCAAAAACAAAAACGAAGTTGATCCCGATCAAGAAGATGGAATTGTCTACAGAGATCAGGATAAGCGGATTAGATTTGTCAACATCAACATGAAGGGAACTCCAGATGATTACAAAATCAGTCTAAGGAAGGACCGCAACTGATTTTTTGATGTAGTTAAAAATCAATCAAAAATTTTTATTCAAAAACTGTAAAAAAGTGGCCAAGAGCGTTACCGATTTTGTTTCTATGGCACACTTTTTTTCCAGTGCGAAGCAGGCGTTGCGTGAAACTGAGGTTGTTCTTCAGGTGGGTTCCTAATTAAAACAGATTCTGCTTCTTAGGTTAATGGGTTGTTAGGCTTCTTGTAACTTTGTGCGGGAAATTCCAGGTAAATGCAAATTAATTAGACCTTTATATCATTTGTAAATAAAGGATTTAAAAATCTTTTTGCTTGAATATTTGCTGTGCTAATGCAATAGGCCAAACTATCCATACAACTAAAACTCCCAAAGACAAGGCTATACCCTTGAAACTCCCGAAGAAGCTCTGGAAAAATGCTCCAGTATATCCCATCAGTGCCGAAATGTCCAACTGCATCAGCATCAGGATTCTTCCCAGGTCAACCGGATTAAAGAAAATCAGACCTAAAGTGGTTTTTTCTATTGGATAATCAGAAAGACTGTATATCAGGTACAATACCAGTCCATCGTAGATCAAGGAAAAATAGATCCAAAAGGATAGACTGATGCCAATGGCTTTGGCCTTGTCTCGTGTGAGTACAGAAGCCAAAAAGGCAAGTCCGGCAAACACGGTACTCAAGATTACTCCTGTTCCCAGTAGGGTGATGATGCTGTCATCCGCACCCCAAAGAAGCATCGGTAAGCCCAATCCTATGAGTAGCGCCGAGGACAGCATGATGATTACCGCAAGCACTTGACTCATGAAAACATCCCTTCTTTTGACTGGTTGGGCAAGCATCAGCTCTGTAAATTCCAGGTTGTTGAAGAAGTGGGTGGTGGCAAAGACAGCTGAAATCAAAGGAACGATCATCAACATGATGTTCAGTAGACTTAGGGAGACTTTGTTAAGGTCTTCCGAGACTTGATAAATGGATATTGCCACCAGGGCCATGAAAAGGGTATAGAGGATGGCAAACCTACTTTTGAGGATATCCAATAGCGAGTATTTCAATAACTTAAGCATAGCAGGTTTCAGTTAAGGTTTCCTTTTTTTTTAGGCTCCATTCCATAAGCTTGGCTATGGCTGATGAAAATCTTGAAGTTCCGGTAATATCTTTTAGGCTATCAATGGTATCATTGAAAAATACCTGACCATTGTGAATGTAGATGACTTGGTCGGTAAGTTCATCCAATTCACTTAGGATGTGGGAAGTGATGAGGATCAGCTTGCCATTAGCCCTTTCCTTGATGATTTTGTTTTTGAGGATCTCGACAGCCATCGGATCCAATCCTGCAGTGGGTTCGTCAAGGATTAGGATTCTGGCGCCAAACATAAAAGCTAGTGCTGCACTTACCTTTTGTCTTGTGCCACCGCTCAGGGTGTGCATGGCTTTATCCAGCATGGTGTTTAGGCCAAAATCCTCCAGCAGTTCCAGATCAAGTTCTTTGCAGTCCGGCCGCATATCCTGCATCATCCTGATCAATTGACCCATGCGGATATTCTCAGGATATCGGCCTATTTGTGGCATGTAGCCTATAGCTGATCGATATGTGAAGCTGTTGAGAATGGATTTTCCCAACACTTGAATATCGCCGCTATTGGGAATCACCATGCCCAAAAGAATTTTGATCAAAGTGGTTTTTCCTGATCCGTTAGGTCCCATAAGGGCATAGCTTTTTCCGGATTCTAGATCAATACTGAAATCTTTGAGGACTTCAAGTTTGCCGAAATTTTTGTGGATATGTCTAACCGAAATCATAGGGTTTCATTTGAGGTGAAGGATCTATCATATTTTCTGGGGTAATCGAAGGGAGAATTTTCTCCATTCGATCGAGGAGTGTGATCAGGAAACTTCTCCAGAGCATGATGGCACCGGGTATTTTTTCAACAATCACACTGAAAAGACTTATGGGCCTGTATGGGATGTCTCCAGTCATGTCTTTGTTCAGGTCGTAGCCTTCATATCTATCCCAATAGTTGTTTTGCAGTGTGTTCAACACCAGATTTCCATTGGTGCTGATGTCAAAGCTGTTACCCATAAAGTTGTTCATGCTAAAGGTGTTTTGGTCACAGCTGGCCATTAGTTTCAGTGCCCAGCCATTCTGGGAAAAGGTATTTTGTTCAAAAACCGTCCTGCTGCTGCCTTCCATGTAGATTCCGATTGAGTTTTTGCGGAAGGTATTGCCAATGACTCTGCTGTCTGTGATGTCCTTGAGTAGGATGCCGTAAGAACTTTCTCCTTCATTTTGTTCAAATATGTTTTCCTGCATGAGCACATTCCGGGTATACATGACGGCTACTCCCGCTCCGTTTTTTCGGAAGGTGTTTTTGATATAACTGTTGTCATGGCTAAACATAAAGTGGAGGCCATACCTTTTGTTGTCCAAGACCAGGTTTTCCTGACTGACGGTGTTGGTCACAAATTCCAGATAAATGCCGTCCCTGTGTCCGCTGATCTGGTTTTTTTCGATCAATGAATCTTTGCATTTCCAGAGATGGATGCCGTTTCCGGTTTCGTATTCCTTTTCCGCAACTGACACCAATTCATTGTTGCGGATGGTCAGGTTGTCGGAGTTGGAGAAATGTAAGGCGAAGTAGGTGTTAAAGAATTTGTTGTCTTCTATCAGGCAATGAGATGAGTCAAAGAATTTCATTCCTGCAGAATCATCGATGTTTGATTTGCCCGTATTGATGATTTTAAGTCCTTTCAATTGTACTTTTTCAGAAGCGACAAGGAAGATATTTCCCTTATTTTGGCCGTCAATGACGGGATAATTGACACCGATTATGGAAAGAGGCTTTCGGATAGTAAGGTCGTTGCCGCTATAATGGCCGGTCTCCAGTAGCAGGGTGTCCCCTTGATTCGATTTGTCAATGGCTTCTTGAATAGATGCTCCTGATTTCAATACGATGGTTTTTGCCTCAGCAGGTAGAAACAGGGCTAGACAAAAGAGAAGGATCAGGGGAAAGGAAGCTTTCATGGCTACTTGAGTTTAGGTGGACTTTCAGCGGTTACTTGAATTGGGTTATCAATTCACCCCATGCCATGTAAACACCTCCGTTTTTGGCTTTGAAAGCTTTGAGTTCATTGTAATCCGCAAAAGCCAGAACGTTGCTTGCCATTGGTGTCTGGAAATCAGGAGACTTGAGGTAAAATGCAACTGTAGCATCGGTAAGTGCACCGGGCTGGTCTACAGGGGTGATGAGGATATGCTTTGGAACCTGGCCTGACAGTTCTTCTGAAGACAAAAATGAGATCAGGCAGTTGACATCGTCCAAAATAAAGACTTTGCCTTTTTCCGTGACCACTTCAGCACCGTGTTTGGGATCCATCAATTTCATTTTGCAATGCTGACAAGTATCTTGACCGAAGTTGATCGCTCTAGGATCAGCACTGCAGCTGATAAGGATAATCAGTAATACGAGGTGTAAAGAGATTGTTTTCATGACGGGTAGGGGTATGTCGTGGTGTAATGGGAGTGGTAAGGGTCAATAAACTTTCACTTTTGAAATTTTTGCTGGTTTAGACCTGTAGGTTTTGAAACAGAGAACACCTATAAGGACTGCGACTCCTGTAAGTATCCAGCCTCCTGTATCCGGACCGGAATAGGCCAGAAAGTTCAGGAGCTCCTTGTAGCCGAGCAATGGAGGTTGATAAGCCATTCCTGGGACTTTGATGGCAGCTGTTGGGTCTAAGTTGTGTCCATAATCATAGCCCCACAGGTACATGTCTACCAAAACACCTATTCCCAAAAGACCGATAAGACCAAAGAAGGAATAGAGTCCCCAGGATTTGCCAATCCCTGCGGCCAAAATGCCGAAACCTATAATTCCTCCGAATACATAAATGAGGTAAGTGAATTCTGGGAACATTTCTTCACCGATATGTTTCATGCCGATGTAGTGGTTGACCCCATTGATGATGGCGACATCACCGCTGAGGTGGTCAATCCAGATCTTCATGTTCAATCCTTCGGGATATTGAGGTGCCCATAGGCTGATCTGCCAAAGCGGGGTGAAGTAGGCAGAGACCATGAGCAAGGCTGCCAATCCGGTTAGGATTCGGGTGCTTGTGCTGAGCTTTTTCATTTTGGATGGGGGAAATTACCGCCAATAGAGGCTATTGGCGGTAAGGTAGGATGGATCAGTTCTGGTCACCTGTGGAGTAGGTAAGCGGTGCATTGCTTCCTGCAGCAGAGACCCTGATGTAGCCTTGCATTTCTTGATGCAATGCAGAACAGAAGTCAGTACAGTAGAATGGGAACACCCCAACTCTATCAGGCACCCACTTCAGGGTGGAAGTTTCACCTGGCATTATAAGCAATTCAGCTGTATTGGCACCTTTGATGGCAAAACCGTGTGGCACATCCCAGTCCTGTTCGAGGTTGGTTACATGGAAATAAACTTCATCTCCCATCCTTACGCCTTCGATGTTGTCAGGTCTGAAGTTGGACCTAATGGTAGTCATATACACATGGACTTTGTTTCCATTGCGTTCAACACGTACATCATTGATTCCCTTCAGGGCCATTGGGTGCTTATTTTTCTCCAATTGGTAGAATTTCACCTGTTTGTCTTTGATCAATGTTGCCGGGAATGCCTCTGCATAATGGGGCTCTCCAATGGTAGGAAAGTCAAGAAGCAATTGCATTTTGTCGCCAGAGATGTCATAGAGTTGTGCAGAGTGTGCAAGTTCAGGTCCTGTTGGCAGGTATCGGTCCTTGGTGATTTTGTTGTATGCGACGAGGTATTTGCCATGTGGCTTTCCTGTTGGTCCACCTGGGATCATCAAGTGACCGACTGAGTAGAAAGTAGGGGCACGATCCACAACTTCCAAGGTTTCGATGTTCCATTTGACGATTTCGGAGGAAACGAACATGGAGGTGTAGGCGAAGCCTTTTCCGTCAAATTCGGTGTGTAAGGGACCTAATCCAGGCTTGACAACTTCTCCGTGAAGCACTGATTCATATCTGAGCACAGGCATGCCATCAATACTGCCTTCAAAGTCTTGTTTTTCTATGGCATTCAACATTTTGGTAAAGGAGAATACCGGAATGATTGCAGCCAATTTGCCTGAACCGATGATGTACTCACCAGAAGGATCAGTGTCTGTCCCATGTGGGGATTTCGGACAAGGGATGAAGTAGGCGATGTCTTTGAATTCCTTCAGACTTAGGGTCAGTACACCTTCTTTGATGGTGGATACTGCTGTGTGGGTATCTTCATCCCATTTGTTGTGTGCATATTTGCCACCTGTCTTTTTGCCTTTACCTTGTTTGATATACTCCTCGGCCTTTTTCCAGTTCACAGCCATGATAAAGTCCTTGTCCTTTTGTGAAGCGTTTACTTCCAATAGTGTATGGGCCATCTCTGTGTTATAGGTCGAGAAGAAAAACCAACCATGGGATTTTTTCTTACCTGCACGGGCCAGGTCGAAATTGAAAGGTGGTGCTTCAAGCTGGAAGGCGATTTCCATGTCACCATGCGCTTTGTCTACACTGATAAAGGTGATGGTGCCTTTGAAATTTTCCTTGTAGGTACTGATCGGTACATCTGGATTATCACCAGTTGGAACGGAAAACCTGGTTCCTGCCACCACATATTCAGTGTTTTCCGTAATGAAAGGGGAGGAGTGGTTACCACCCGAATTTGGGATTTCAATGATTTCGGTGGTCTTGAAGGTAGTGAGATCTACCCTTGCTATCCTAGGGGTGTTGTTCGCATTTCCGAAAGCCCACCTGGCATCATGTTCTGCATTGGTTGTAGAAATGGCAATGTGGTGCAAGTCATCCCAAGGCACAAATCCATGGGAGGTGTTGAGCATTGGCTTGGATTCTTCCGAAAAGCCATATCCATTTTCGGGGTGGACGGAGAATACTGGGAGTATTTTAAATACCCTTCCCGATGGAAGACCTACTACTGACATTTGCCCATTGAATCCACCCGAGATGATGTTGTAAAATTCGTCATGTTGCCCTGGTGGGACATAGACCTTGTTTGCAGCGTCTCCCGAAATGGCACTTTGGGCTCCTTTGGGTTTACATCCATTAGCAAAAACCAGCGCAATTGCGGCTCCTGCTAAAATCCATGTTCTTTTTTTCATGTGAAGTGGGGATTAAATTGGCTATTTGGCGGCAGCGTCTTTACTGCCGGTTCTTTCTAGGTCATTTTTGCGTAAATGCTCCAGAATATTTCTGGCCTCATCTTGCAAGATGTTCTGATTTGGCATTCGGGTCAGACATTCTTCCAATAGGGCTTGGGCTACAGGATCTTGGTCAAGCATGACTTCCACATTGGTGATCATGTTCATGATCCATTCTGGTCTCCGTCTGTTGGTGATCCCTTCAAAGCCTGGCCCTACTATTCTTTTATCGTTGTATTGGTGGCAAGCTGTACATTTCATGTCCATCAAGGCCTTGCCCTTATCAGCCATCACTTCATCTATAGTTTCCTGGAGGTCTACCGATCGTACCGGACCGATACCCTTAGGATCAGAAGTCTTTTCTGCAGTTACTGGTTTGGATGCGGTGCCTGCGGTTTGTTTCTCACCACTGCCTCCGCAACTGCCCATCAAGAGTAGCATTACCCCCAAGGACAGAAGGATGGATTTTTTCATAGTATTGTGTTTAAATGAAATTTGGGTTCTTAAGAAAATTTGAATTGGAGCTGTATTGGGCATTTTTAGGGAATGGCTGAATAAATCCCATCCGATAAAGGAAAGTCCAAATGGGAACAGCAGAGAAGCCAGGAACAGCAACAAATAGTAATGGGGCATAAACCCAGCTTGAAGCCATAGCAAAGTCCCCTGTCCAAGCAAAAGGAATTCTGATAGGAGAAAGCCAAAACTCAGCAGTGTCCAGCCCAACTTTGATAGACTCCCAATTGGAAGCCAGCCTTTTTGGATGGCAATTGCCGCTAAGCCAAAACTAATTCCTCCAAGCATCACCAGGTGCAAGAATCCGATCACATACATCCGGATGGTGTAAGCCACCACGCTCACAGCTGGAATGATTAAGGCCAACTGAATGACAGCTTTGGCTGTAAGACTGGCCAATGCCAAGATCATGAGCCAATTGACCCACTTATTCCCTAGAATCAAGTTTTGCCAACATGGCTTGAGGAGGAGATAGTAAACCACTGCCTGAATCATTACACCGACTGTATTGAGATAATAAAGAGCAGGATGTGCAATGGACCAGGAAACAGCCAATGCAAAGGTCAGCAGCATAGACAAATGCAGGCCAAACAAAGTCTTGGTAGCGTATCTTGCTGATGAGAAGTGTTCAGGGAGCTCATGCGCCAGTACACCAAACAGGATATATACAAACCATCCATTGAGCTGAAGATGTAGAAACCACTGAATGCTTAAAGCGTAAAGCGGATGGGTCTTGCCTAAAATCGCTGCAACAGGGGCAATAGCCCACAATCCTAATGTCGACAGCACCATCCAGTATAAGCCCCACCGGATCAATGAGGTGGCAAATGTCTTGGGCATTTTGTTCAGGTCTTTCAAGAAACTGAAGGCAAAGACATAACCCACCAAAAGATGCATGGTGGAGAAGGTAATGCTGAAAAGGCCATATCCTTGTACCGGAAAACTCAGCATCATGCCCAATACAGCAACTACAGTCAGCAGAAGGAGCTTACGGTAATATTTCAGTCTGATTGGGTCAGCAATGAAGCTGAACACCAAAATGCCTGATAGGAGCAAATATCCCCAGCCTAGAAGGGCAATATGGGAATGTGCATGCAATAAATGCTTGTACTCGAAAAGTGGAACCTCGCCTAAATAGAAGTAGCGCATGGCTAGTCCAAAAAGAGAAGCCACAAGGAAAAAGAATACTGCCCAAAGCATCCAAGTCCTGACGAGGTTCCCTACAAATGGGATTCCGGTCATTGGAGCGTGAAGGAGGATGGATTGGGCAGGTTTCATGGTCAGGAATTCAAAGCTGTATAAAGTGAAATTGCAGTAGGGAAAAGGATGTTGTTTTCCAGGTGGATGTGTGTATGCAGATCCTCCTCAAATTCCTTCAGCATGGCAAAGGCTACTCTATAAGTCTGACAGCCATCTGATGGAGGGGTATAGTTACTGCTCAATCTTGCGATAGTTCTAAAGCGTTCACCTTCGGTGTCATGCTCTTCTTCCATCATGTGTATGGGATTGTTGATATGCCCGAAATGTGGGACAGAGAGCAGAAATTTGTTCCTTTGTGCATCTTCCATGGCATTGATGTATGGGAACAGAATCAATTCCTCTTTTCTCATGTGAAGCGTAAGTGCTTCGGCAGCTGCCAGAAATTCATCCCTGATTTCGAACAGTTCAGGATGCCGATCTCCATGTACCGCAGCCAGTTTTTGAAGATAGGCAGTGAGCACAGGCAAAGTATTTTCCACATACTGATGGTGGTTGTCAATAATATGTGCAATCAGTTCTGAAGGACTTAAAGCTGCATATATTACTTCTTCTGGTGTTTTTGAGGCCGTTTCCAGGTCCTCAAGTACTTGAGCCATATCGACACCTTTATTGGCACATGCTTCTTCTAGAGAAATACCACCCTTGCAGCAGAAGTCTATTCCATAAGAGGTGAATACTTTGGCAGTTTTAAAGTTAGAGGCTACGATTCCGCCAACTTTCCTTTGTGTAATCAAATTATCCATGTTTTTTTTGTTTAAGAGACAAAATTGTCTTCTATTATTTCAAATTTTTTTAATATTTAAGAAAGCTGATTCCAATATTTACCCTATCTGCTACATCTTGAAGGCTCGTGGTTCGAAGCATTCCCGTAAGGTGATCCCTTACTGCTTTGAATTTATGATGCACCGGACAGGGATGATCTTCTGAGCATTTCTGCAAGCCTAAGGCACAACCTAGAAAGAGTGCGTCACCATCTATGGCTTTTATGATACTAGAGAGGTGCATTTCTGAAGCAGTTGAGGCCAAATAAAAACCTCCATGTGGACCTTTAGCAGACTGGAGCAAATCATTCTTCACCAATTCCTGAAGAATTTTTGCTGTGAATGCTTCAGGTGAATCAATGGCTTTTGAAATTTCCTTAAGCCCTGCCTTTTCCTGACCTTCTGGTAAGGTGGCTATGTAGATCATCGCATTGATGGCATATTTACAGGCTTTGGAAAACATCTCTTGCTGATTTGATAGACCAAATCTAAACAAAAAAATATAAAGGACAAAAATATCCGAATATCTTTTAATAATTTTTTACCTTAAAAAATGCTGGGGTGGAGGTTAGATCCATGCGGCTATTTTAGACAGATTAATATTTTTTTGATGTCAACCTGTACTAGTTGGGGGTAGAGATATTTTCAGCAATTGCTGCACAGCCATTTCCTCTGCCCAATAGAAAAATCAGTAAGGGCAATGCTTGCTTACGATTATAAAAAATTGATTAATAGTTATAAGGAATGAAAACCACATTAAAAAAGCTGTCCCAAAAGTGGGACAGCTTTTAGATCCAAATTTATTTAAGCGAATTGATATAAGCTGCAATCTTCAGTGCATCTTCCCTTGGCACCTGAGGCATAGGGGGCATTGGAGTGGCATAATCAGGCCAGTTCTCAGGCTTGGGATTGTAGATCAGCTGCACTATCTGCTCATTGCTATAATTGCGTTTGGCTACGTCTGCGTATGCCGGACCTACCTGTTTTTTGGTGGCGTTGTGGCAGGCCGTACAGGTATGTTTGGCCAGCAGGGCATTGGCCACGGCCAAAGTAGGTACTTCCGTGGTATTTGCACCGGCAGGTTTGGCTGCAGGCTGTGCAGGTTTTGAGGGGCTTGTCTTCTTCGCTTCTGCGGCTTTTTTCGCCTGCTCTTCCACCGAATTGAACCTGCTGAGTTGCGCTAGGTCAAGTTTTTCACCACCTGGGATGCTGTTGAGCGTGTAATAGGCCACAGGATGGACCAGGCTGTGGGACTGCTCTTTTTCCCTGATGCCGTCCAGGCTGATCTTGTGGATGTAATATGGCCGCAGCCCTTCCACGACTACCCTTACCCGCATGCCGTCTTCGGCTACTCTGACTCCGGCGATACGGTTGTCTTCAATATTGACCGGAGGGCTACCGTAAACAGGGGTATACTTATAGATGAAGCTCTGTACTGCATAGGATGCAAGATCGGCTGCTGAAACAGGATCAACAGGTTTGGTGAATTCAATCTCGAACCCATCCGGCATGGCTTTGACAGTCCTCATCTCAAACGGGATTTCATTGTTCCATACCATGCGCTGAAGGCCTTCGTTGGCTTCACCTGCTGAGCCCCAACCCCGGTTGGTTTCACCTACAAAAAGAGACTTGTCTGAACCGAAAACCATACGCAGCACACCGGATTGGAATCCGCTCCTAAAGTCAAAAGAAGCTCCTTGGTACACCCCGTTGACCTTTTCAAGAAATACACGCATGATCTTGCTCTGTCCCTGGTCTCCCACGAGGATCTGCCCCTCAAATGGACCCAGATGCCCTTTGGGGATCTGCAGTGGCTCTGCATTGGAAATGCCATGGATGCCATGCGGCAGCCATACCGCCGGCAACTTGAGTTGGGGGATCTTTTCTTTGGCCTGGTACATGGTGATGAATTCCTCATCTACGACGTTTTCAGGCTTGATGTATCTTCCGGCTTCATTTTTGGTTTTACGAGGATCCACGATTGCATCAAATTGTTCAGCAGTCAGTTTCAAAGGAGAACCTTCTAATCCTGTCCAAGCCAACCCGGCCGGATGACCTGTAAAATCCCCTTTCGCGACGTGCCAAAGTCCACCTGACCCGAAATAATCCCCTTGGTTGTCCGTATAGAACAGCTCCCCGTCAATGATGCCCAGTCCTGCAGGGGAGCGCATGCCAGTAGCCCAGGGTTCCATTTTGCCATCCGGGCTGATTTTCATGATCCAACCCCTGTAGGGCACGCGGCTTTCGCCGCGCCACCACTCCTCATCTCCGAAGGCCACGTTGCCGGAGACAAAGAAGCTTCCGTCTTTGGCGATTTTTGGTCCAAAGCTATATTCATGGTAATGGGCGGAAATGGGCCAGGCATATACGGTTTCGAATTTATCCGCCACACCATCTTGGTTCGTATCAGTGATCTTAGTCAGTTCACCTCTTTGGGCACAATACCAAGAGCCATCCTTATACTGTAATCCAAGGATCTCATGGAGGCCTTCAGCAAATTTTCTGAAATAGGGTTTTGTGCTGGTGGGATTTTCTACGATATAAATGTCTCCTCTACGGGTAGCTACTCCTAAGTTGCCATTTGGCATCAGTGCAAGTCCACCCACTTCCAGTAAAGTACCTTCAGGGGAACTTACTTTCATGATTTTATAATAATCCTCCTCCATGGGAGATTCTTGTGCACTGACCATACTAGGGATGCCAAATAGTCCTCCCAAAATCAAGTATGTAAACAATAAATATTGATGATGCTTCATTTGAATAAAATCCGATAGTTAGAACAAAAGAGAATAGCTTAGCGGCTGGGTAATACCAACTTTCAGTTGCTGACGGTCGCCAACCTGTTGGATAGTGGGTTTTCCAGGTGCTTTTGGATCAATCTGTATATAATACCCCCCATCAGCAATTAGGTATAATCCATCCCTGATCAGTAGGATTTCATTGGATTCAGCGAGGGTATACTGTCTTCCGCTTGTTGGGCCATCAGCAATAAGCCTTCTGTCCAGGCCTTTACCATCTTGTCTGCTACTGATGATGTCAGTGAAGCTCACTCCTTGGTTTTCATATTTATATTCTATGGAGTTGTCTTTTAACTCATATCCATTTGAAATATGTGTTTTGTTGCTACTCTGGAATTCTGTTCCTTGAAGCAACTGATCTGGATTGCCTAAAAATACCACAGCACCCCATGGACGGGACACGCCATTTCCTCTGTCATGCCACATTGGTGTAGCATCCAAAAATTCACCTCTCCAAGCCAAGGCTAAATTGCCCTTGCTAAGATCAAAAGCGTAGTGTACTTTTTGTGGACTGGATACAGAAATTGCATGGGTGATTCTTTTGCCATCGGGAAGATCCATAAAGCTTCTCAATATCCTGTTGTCTTTTTCACCTACCAAAATTGGATCTACATTGTAGAAGGGTGTGAAGTCACTTTTTGCCAAATAGACATCCCTCAAACCAGGTCCGGAAATGCTGAGATCCAATCCAGTCTCGGACCAGTCTTTGGTTTTTGACACCAAAATTTCAAATGAGGCAGCACCTGGCCCGAATTCATGTTCTACTTGTTGTAGCCCTTCCCGCAAATCAATGAGTTTTTGCCCATTGATCGTTAGAGCACCCATGCCGGAAGGTACCTGCAGTTGAAGCTTGTATTTACCAGATTGCGGGATTTGTAGGTTTCCCTTATACCGGATCATGTTCTGACCCGCAGGGGAAGGTATTTGTTCCTGTAGACTTGCAAGCCTTCCTTTGCTGATCGGCTGAAGTTGCGCAAATTCCGGGATTTGATTGAACATCCCTTTATATAGCTCATATTCTACCTGACCGATTGTAGGCAATGCTGAATCGAATCGGGTGATTTTGATATTTCTTAACGCCACAGGACCATGGTCACCTTGAATTCTGATTGGGCCTTGAGCCACTTCATCAGGTTTCATGGAGCCTCTTGTTGGTCCAAATACCTCCAGGTTTTCATGTAAAAGCACCCCATTGAGGTGGACTGAAATGAATTTTGCGTTTTGGATTTTTTCTCCTTGGGTATTAAATCGCGGTGCCTGAAAGGATACTTTTAGCTGTTGCCATACACCGGGAGCCCGAGTTGCATTTTGCCTTGGGGCATAACCACTATATCCTTTTTGACCTTCTGGCTTACTTTCATCCCATCTTTCGTAAATGCCTCCCATGTCTCCTGACCTGACAGAGGTCTTGGTCCAGCTATCCAATATCTGGATCTCATATTGGCCCATCAGGTAAATACCTGAATTGGATTTTGAGGCAATCATGATTTCAGCTTCAAAATCAATGTCTCCGAAAACTTCTTTTGAAACCAAATCCTGTCCTTGATTTTTCTTTGTAGGGAGATTGACCAAAACACCAGCACCTTTTTCGGCCTTCATGTCATAGGCAACATCAGGATTTGCACTGACTTTTGAGGCCTCCTGCCATGTTCCCGTGTTGGATTGGAAATCCTGTAGCCGGTTCAGTTGAACCTGCTGCTGGGCATACCCAGCTGTCAATCCCCATAAAGCCATCAGGATAATCCCGAATAAGCCCTTTAGAAAATTTAATTTAAAATGTTTAAAGTTCATTTTTTTGAAATAGTTGTAAGAAATAGATTGGTAAATATGCTCCAAATGGAAGGCTTTTCCAATTCTGCTTTTACACTTTATCTTTCTGTTGACAGTTTTACTTCCAATTATGCTTGTTTCTAATAAAGTACTAAAATCAAAAGACAAATTGTGTCAAAATTTGTAATATATTTAGTTGGTTTTGATTAAAAACTATAAATTGCCTCTAAGAATTAAGACTTAGTTGGTATGAAAGGTCAGAAACAGGTTCCGGTATTATTGCATCCCCTTTATAAAATTGGACTTTGCTTCAGTGGAGGCGGGTATAGGGCCGCAGCTTTTTCATTAGGTGTTTTGGCTTATCTGGAGAGATTGCCTTTTGTAAAAGGTAAACTTCTTGACCATGTGACAGCACTCAGTACAGTTAGCGGGGGTACCCTTACAGGAGCAACTTATGCGCTTTCAGTAGCGCGGCAGCAGGCCTTTCCCGAATTTTACAGCGAATTTTACCGGTTTTTGGATGAGGACAAATTGCTTGAAAGGGCAAAGGCTATCATGCTTGACAATGCTTATTGGAAAAGAACATCCAAAAGGCGTACTATGATCAATGCTTTTGCACAAGCTTATGAGGATTTGTTAGTACAAGGGAATTTTGCAGATCTGGAGGTGCTTCATAAATCCCGTAGCCTGAAATACATTTGTTTTAATGCAACTGAATTTAGTTTTGGTCTCACTTTCCGCTTTCAGAATACCGGTGCATTCGGAAATCATTTTTTGAAAAGCCGAAAATTGAACGCCATCAAAGGTCAGGTAAGAATAGCTGACGCAATTGCTTCTTCGTCCTGTTTTCCAGTGGGATTTGAACCTTTGCTTTTTCCTGATGATTATTTCCCCAATCATCAGGATGATGGCTATCAAGCCTTAAAAGAACTGCCTGTTTTTTCAACTGGAGTAGGCATTATGGATGGTGGAATAGTGGACAATCAGGGAATAGGCAGTATGGTCAAAATTGACCAAAGTCAAAAGGAAGGCCTACCGCTTGATCTGATTGTAGTAAATGATGTAGGTAGTTTTGCAATGCCACCTTGGGAAGCAGCAGCGGAAAGACCAACAAACAGCCTTACTGGTTCCTTGAAAAATTACCTTTCCAAGGTTACCAATTATTTCAAGTTAAAGCCGGTCTATTGGTTGTCTTTGATATTGGGACTTTCCTTGTTGGGCATCAGTTTATTTAAATCCGATTTTCCTTCCTGGCTAAGCATCACTGGAGGATACTTGGCTGGAATGGGTACTGTTTTGACGCTTTTAGGGATTGTGGGGACACTCTGGAGTATCACCATTCAGCAAAAGGCTGTCAGGCTGCTTAAAGCCAATGTCCCCCAGGTTCTTTGGGATGACCTGGATAGCCTCCAAAAATTGGATGTCTCTGTCATCCAGCGCATGCTGCTCGAGCGGATATCCTCATCCTTTACCATGATCAATTACATCTTTATCAGACAGCTGCGCAGGTTGAACTACGAATTGCTCTTTTCTAAGGACCATTACAAAAACAGAAGGATATCGACTACCATTTACCAACTGACTGAGGTGAAATCAACATTGGAAACTATGGAAGAGCGGGAGAATAAACAGCAATGTATTAGCGATATTCCCCATTTGGGAAAAATAAAAAAAGCTGCACGTATCGCTTCAGAGATGCCCACTACACTTTGGTGGAACCCTGAAGATAGAAAAGCCCAGAGACTGGATTTTATTATTGCCTGCGGGCAATTTACCACTTGCTTTAACCTCATCACCTACATTGAAAAACTTCCAATAGACATGAGAAACCATGATACGGATATGCTGCTGGAGTTTTTGAAAGCAGATTGGGAGCAATTCAAGAAAAACCCATTAACCCACTTACCCCATACCGAATAACTGATTCCAGCTTTCGATTCTGCCTGAGTCTGTTGCTCTTCTTGCGAACAGACTAAGTGTATACTTACTTTTAAATGATTATTACGTAAAAAAAAATAACAAAAAATACGTAATAATACTTAAAATTAATTTTTTTCTTTTTAGCTTTACCCTTGTCAGGTACTGCAAGCAGAACTGATTTAGAAAATTCTCTCAACCTAAAACCTGAATTATATGGATGCTAAAGGAAAAAAAGCGACGGCAATTAGCCTCTTTACCTTCAATTCCCCTCACATGCGGGTATTTCACATGTCATGGATGGCCTTTTTCTTATGTTTTTTTGGCTGGTTTGGTATAGCGCCATTGATGGCCATTGTAAGGGAAGAGTTGATGCTAACCAAAAGTCAGATTGGTAACATCATCATTTCATCCGTGGCCATCACGGTTTTTGCCAGGTTGTTTATTGGATGGCTTTGTGATCGTATAGGACCCAGAATTACCTATACATACTTATTGATTCTCGGCTCTATTCCGGTAATTTTAATTGGCCTCAGCAATAGCTACGAGACCTTTTTGTTCTTTAGATTGGCCATTGGCGCCATTGGTGCCGCTTTTGTGGTGACGCAATACCATACTTCGGTGATGTTTGCGCCCAATGTAGTAGGCACGGCCAATGCCACTACAGCAGGCTGGGGAAACCTTGGAGGTGGTGTTACCCAAATGGTGATGCCTTTGATATTTGCAGGGTTTGTTTCCTTAGGGTTTTTGGAAAAAGATGCTTGGAGATATGCCATGATCATCCCAGGTTTGGCCATGATAATCTGTGGTATTTTTTATTATAAACTGACTGTTGACTTTCCGAATGGGAATATGGTTGCCATGGAAAAATCAGCTAAGCAAAAGCAAGACAGCCGTAAAAACTTCCGTAAAATCATCAAAGATCCTAGGGTATGGTCATTGTTCCTCATTTATGGAGCCTGTTTCGGTGTGGAATTGACCATCAACAACATTGCAGCCATATACTATCATGACTTTTTTAAGCTTGATCTTAAAACCGCAGGTATCATTGCCGGATTGTTTGGCCTGATGAACCTATTTGCCCGCTCAATGGGAGGGTATTTTGGTGACAAAGCCGGCTTGAAATGGGGACTCAAAGGTAGGGTAGCTTTACTTGGTGGAGTTTTGTTTTTAGAAGGTATTAGCCTGATGCTGTTTTCTAGAATGACAGCATTGCCATTGGCTATAGGCACCATGGTGGTATTCAGCCTTTTTGTTCAGATGGCAGAGGGGGCCACTTTTTCTGTTGTCCCTTTTGTCAATAAAAAAGCCATCGGCATAGTTTCGGGCATCGTGGGTGCAGGAGGCAATGCAGGTGCGGTTTTGGCAGGTTTTCTATTCAAAATGGAAAATATAAGTTATGCAGATGGTTTAGGGATCTTAGGCATTGCAGTAGTTTGCATTAGCATGTCGTCAATGGCTGTACGATTCTCGAAAGCTGACGAAAAGGCTGCAGAGACTGAGCTACAGGAATCTCTAAATGTTTCCGTTCAACCTGTCTGAAGACAACTTTAGAGAATTCTGACCAATGACCAAAGTTAAAACTACGTGTTCCTATTGTGGTGTAGGCTGCGGAATCCTTCTCGGGAAGGACAGCAGGGGTAGGGTGACTGTTGAAGGTGATCCTGACCATCCTGTCAACAAGGGAATGTTATGTTCCAAAGGCATGAACCTGAACTACGTAGTGGAAGACAAATCAGACCGTCTTCTGAGTCCTATGGTACGCTGGGGCAAAGGACATGAACTGGAAAAAACAGATTGGGATACAGCACTCAACAGGGCTGCGGCTGTTTTCAAGTCTCTGATTCAAAAGTATGGGCCCGATTCTGTAGGTTTCTACGTTTCCGGACAATGCCTTACTGAAGAATATTACGTTGTCAACAAATTGGTAAAAGGTTACCTCAAAACGAATAACCTGGATACCAATTCTAGACTTTGTATGAGTTCTGCAGTGTCGGGTTATATGCAGACGCTTGGAGAAGATGCTGTACCCATTGCTTACGAAGACATTGAGCTCTCGGACTGTTTGTTCATTGCAGGTGCAAATCCTGCATGGTGTCATCCCATCATCTGGAGAAGAATCGAAAAACACAAAGAAGCAAATCCAAACGTGCGCCTGATTGTGGCGGATCCACGTAAAACCCAATCTGCTGAGCTGGCTGACCTTCACCTTCAGCTCATTCCTGGCACTGATGTAATCTTATTTCAGGCTATAGGAAGATGCCTAATCGAAAACGGAGATGTTGATCTCGCATTTATTCAAGCACATACCGAAGGTTTTGAGAACTATCGGCAGGAAGTAATGCAAAGGAGTATCGAGGAAGCGGCATTATTGTGCGGTGTAGGGAAATCTGAAATACAGTTGGCTGCAGCGTACATTGGCGAATCAAAAGGTTTTTTGAGTTTGTGGGCCATGGGGCTCAACCAGAGCGGAAATGCTGTCAACAAGAACCTCGCACTAATTGGTCTTCATCTGATTACAGGGCAAATAGGCAAACCTGGGTCTGGCCCTTTTTCGCTCACCGGTCAGCCAAATGCTATGGGAGGGCGAGAGGTAGGTGGAATGGCTACCCTTGCCTCAGCACACAGAAAACTGAACAATCCTGCAGATTTACAGGAAATTGCTGATTTCTGGGGGGTAAAAGATCTGCCTAACAAACCGGGGTTGACGGCTCTTCAAATGGTAGAGGCATTAGAGACTGGAAAGCTTAAAGCCCTCTGGGTGATCTGCACCAATCCACTGGTGAGTCTTCCCGATTCGGCAAGGGTGGAGGCAGCTTTTAAAAATGCCCGCTTTATCGTGGTACAAGACATTTCCAACAAAGCTGCAGCCATACCCTTTGCTGATTTGGTGCTTCCTGCCGCTGGATGGGGAGAAAAGGAGGGAACCATGACCAACTCCGAAAGGAGGATAAGCCTGCTCAACCCCATCATGGCACCTCCCGGAGATGCCCTTCCTGATGTGGAGATTCTACTTCGTTTTGCTGGGAAAATGGGTTTTGATGGATTTGACTTTCCGGATAATGCTGCCATTTACAAAGAACATGCAGCTTTGACTAAAGGAACCAATGTAGATATTTCAGCTTTGGATTATGCCTACCTGAAGGAAAATGGCTCGGTACAATGGCCATTCAGATCCAAATTAACTGGCAGTACGCCAAGACTTTTTATGGACCGTGTTTTTTATACCCCAAGTGGTAAAGCGCAATTAAAGGCATCAGGTCCTGAGTCAAATCTGGAATGGCCTGATGGTGACTTCCCATTGGTCTTGACCACTGGAAGAATCAGGGATCAATGGCATACCATGACACGTACGGGAAAAGTCAGCAAGCTCAATCAACACAAGCCGGATCCTTATTTGGAAATCAATCCTGAGGATGCAAAAGATAGAAAAATCATAGAAGGAGATACAGTAGTTGTCACCGGTAGAAGGGGAGAAGTGAGGGTAAGGGCAGTGCTCACCGATACCATAAGAAAAGGAGTGGTTTTCCTGCCTATGCATTGGGGGAAATCGCATGAATTTGCCATGGCAAACAAGCTTACAGGACATGCCTTAGATCCAGTAAGCAAGCAACCGGACTTCAAATTCAGCGCGGTGCAGGTAGTGAGGTTTACGAAGCAAAAGCAAAAAATTATAGTGATAGGGGCTGGGGCAGGAGCCTATCGGTTTATCAATACCTACAGGGAAATCAATCTCATTGATGAAATCCACGTTTTTTCCCAGGAAAAATATCCCTTTTACAACAGGGTCCTTTTGCCTGATTATGTCAACCGACACAAATCTTGGGAAGATCTGCAAAAATTCAAAGCAGGAGAACTTGATAAGTTGGATATTCAGCTCTATGTCAAAAATGGGATTGCTTCCATTGATAAAGACAACAAGACTGTTACGGATGAAAAAGGACGAGTCCACCATTATGATATCTTGGTAATGGCTACAGGAAGCAGGGCTTTTGTTCCAGGTGATGTGCCCATGCATCTTCCGGGAATTTTCACCATGCGAAACCGCAAAAATGCAGATGATCTGGTGGAATATTTGGGAGGAAAAGGTCATGTCCTCATTGTCGGTGGAGGACTGCTCGGACTTGAACTTGCTGCATCGCTCAGGGAGATAAATATAAACGTGACAGTAGTACAGCTAGCTGGAAGACTCATGGAGCGGCAGCTGGATCCAGTAGCTAGCGATCTTTTGCGTCAAAAAATGGATGAAATGGGGGTAAACCTATTTCTTGCCAACCAGGTAAACGAGCTGAAATCGACTGAAGATCATTTGCTTTCTGTCCAACTTAAAAGTGGTGTTGCGGTGACCTGCAATGCAGTCGTATATGCCATCGGCACAAGACCCAATATTGAATTGGCACAATCTGCGGGAATTGCATGTGGCTTTGGTGTCAGGGTGAATGACTATCTGCAAACCAGCGATCCGGCTGTTTTTGCCATTGGAGAAATTGCAGAACACAGGAATAAGCTGAATGGGATTACAGCTGCTGCTGAACATCAGGCAGACGTTGCTGCACGTTTTATAGCAGGTGACCTGCTGAGTGTCTATCCCGGCACAGTATCTATGAACATACTCAAATTTGCTGATTTGGATCTCTGTTCCATTGGTATACCTGAAATACCCGCCAATTCACAGGGATATGAAGAGATTCTTTTAATAGATACGGCTGAACAATACTATAAAAAATGCATCGTCTATCAGGATCGTCTGGTAGGTGCGATCCTAATGGGTGACAAATCCGAATTTGCCGAGTTTAAGTCCTTGATAGAATCCAAAACGGAACTGTCGAGTAAAAGACAAGAACTGCTTCGTGGTAAATCCTCCAAAGAACCGCTTCAAGGCAAATTGGTCTGTGCTTGTGGACAAGTGGGCTCAGGAAACCTCGAAC
Organism: Cyclobacteriaceae bacterium; assembly: GCA_036782195.1. Taxonomy (GTDB): domain Bacteria; phylum Bacteroidota; class Bacteroidia; order Cytophagales; family Cyclobacteriaceae; genus DAIPZN01. The sequence continues at coordinate 50,783 of DAIPZN010000001.1, forward strand.
AGCAAATCCAGTCAGGCATCCGGGATTTCCGGCAACTTTGCCAGCAGACCGGTGCTGGACTGGGCTGTGGAAGCTGTAAGCCTGAAATCAGGAATATTCTTGATGAAATGTGTAGATTGTCAACCGTAAGCTAATCAATCATTCATGCTCGTTGAAGACAACCAATTGGTAAAATCCGACCTTGTAAGGGTATTTGTAAAAGGCGGCATCATATCTCCTGGGGATTTCCAAAAAATCATCCAAACAGCCCAATCATTAGGTACCTCTTATATTCATTTGGGATCGAGGCAGGATATTCTCTTTCCGATGAAAAATAAAAACCTGCAGGTTTTGGAGGAAACTTTTCAATCCATCCAAACTGCCTATGATACGGACGGGGAAAAATACCACAATATCGTAAGCTCTTATACAGCTTTGGACGTAATGCCTACTACGTATTGGCTGGCGTCCCATATCTACCATTATATTCTTGATACATTCGACTATAGGCCAAAAGTCAAGATCAATATTTCGGATCCGGTACAGAGTCTTGTGCCTTTGTTTACTGGCAATATCAACTTTGTAGCATCCAGCCAGGAAAATTACTGGTATGTCTACTTGCGGTTTACGGAAATAGACCGCAAACCCTGGTGTGCCCCTGAATTGGTGTATAGCTATGACCTTGCCAAGCTCGCGCAAAGCATTGAGTCACTTGATCCGCAGCAGGCAGGCTTAGGATATCAGGAATTGTATATGCAGGCTAGGAAATCCTTGGATCTCAATATCCAAAACAAAGAACAGGAGCTTGTACTTCCCGAAGGCACATCACCCTACTACGAAGGAATGAATAGAATAGCAGGAGGGAAATATTGGTTGGGATTATATTGGAGAAACAACAGATTCAGCATAACCTTTTTAAAAGCCCTTTGTGAATTATGCCTATTTACCAACATCGGAAAACTCAGCATTACCCCATGGAAATCCCTGATCGTAAGGGGAATCGCTGAAAAAGACAGGTTGAGTTGGGAAAAATTACTTGGGAAATATGGCATCAACATCCGTCATAGTTCCTTAGAACTCAATTGGCATCTGCCAGTTCTCAACGAGGAAGCATTAGAAATCAAAAATTACCTGGTCAGAATGCTTGATAAGCAGGATATCAGCACCTATGGATTGTCATTTTCTGTAAAAATTGGCCACATGGTGTTGTTTACCTCCATTGTTGTAGAAAAAAACATCAATACAGACAGCAAAATTGATTCCTTTAATATCCTATATTCAAAGGACTTCAATCCTAACTATGGTGAATATTTCTACTATGCCAAAGAAATCCCACTTCAGGCCATACCTCCCTTATTGATTGAGCTGAGCCACCAATATTACGATCAGCTGTCAGTGACCAAAATGCCTGATATGGTCCTACCATCAACAAGCAGTTCCGCGACCTCCCACAGAAGATACCAATGTACAACTTGTATGACCATCTATGATGAGCAGATAGGAAATGTAGCTGCAGGAATTGCGCCCGGAACCTCATTTCTCTCCCTGTCAAATGATTATTCATGCCCTACATGTGACAGTCCAAAGTCAGGGTATAAATTGGTCTGAAACTACCTGTTAATACTATTCCGGACTAAAATTTTGGTGACCAACTGCGCTGGTATTAAATGGCAGCAGCGGCAAGATAGACTTCATTTATGCTTTCTGAAAGCCTGACTACTTCACCTATAACAATGATTGCGGGTGCAGGGATTTGATACTCCCGCTGCTCATCAAGGACCTTTGATAGATCACTGATAAGCATGCGCTGACTGGGGAGACTCCCATTCGAAATCAATGCTATGGGCTCATGTTTGCTTCTCAGCTTAAGAAATCTGTCAACTATCTTTTCTAATTGATTCATTCCCATCAACACTACTACTGTGGCTCCTGATTGAGCTGCTGCATCTAAGTCTTGTGATAGACTGCCATCAGCAAGTGTACCCGTTACAATCCAGAAACTTTGACTCACTCCTCTAGAGGTTAGCGGGATTCCCGCTAGTCCTGCTACCGCTATCGCACTGCTGATTCCAGGGACATAATCCACTTGCATCCCGTTTTGTCGCGCATGAGCCATTTCCTCCTGACCGCGTCCGAATACAAAAGGATCCCCACCTTTTAGTCTGACCACATGCCCCATATTATAGCCGAAATCTACAATCATCTTATTGATTTCATCCTGCTGTTGGGCATGACTTCCTGCCCGCTTACCTACGTAGACTTTCAAAGCAGTAGTTGGTGCATATTGAAGCAATTCTTCATTGGCCAAGGCATCATATAGTACCACATCCGCCTTTTGAAGTGTTTTAATCGCTTTCAAGGTAATCAATTCAGGGTCTCCCGGCCCTGCGCCAACTACTGTTAGCCTAGGTATGATAGGATTGGTTTTCATTTTACGTAATTTGTTTCTTAAAAATAAGTAAAAAAATACGTAATAATACGTATTATTATTTTTTATTTTTTAATTTAGCGCAAGCTCAAGCGATTAAAGTTTAGGCCTTAAAGAAGCAGATATGAAAAAAATAGTAGTTATAGGCAATGGCATGGTCGGTTATAAGTTTTGTGAAAAGCTTCGCAAAGCTGCCGGACCTGAAGAATTCAACATAACGGTATTTGGGGAAGAACCCTGGCCGGCATATGACAGGGTACATCTCAGTTCATATTTCGAAGGGTCAGATGCAGGGCGATTACTGATGGCACCTAGATCATGGTATCAGGAGCAGCAAATCGAATTGAGAAGCAAGGAATTGGTTGTTTCTATTGATAGAAAAAAGAAGCAAGTGCTGAGTCATCTTGGCCATCAGGTGGATTATGATTACCTGATCTTGGCTACTGGAGCTGCTGCTTTTGTACCGGCTATTCAAGGAGTGGACAAAAAAGGTGTCTTTGTCTATCGTACTATTGAAGATCTGGAGGCGATTCAATCATTTGCAGGGAAAGTCCGTTCGGCAGCAGTTTTAGGTGGAGGATTACTTGGTTTAGAAGCAGCCAAGGCTGTATATGATTTAGGTTTAGATTCACATGTTGTCGAGTTTGCTCCTCGCCTGATGCCAAGGCAATTGGATGAGTTGGGTGCGGGGATGTTGAAAGAGAAAATTGAGAAACTTGGCATCAAAATCCACCTTGCCAAAAATACACAGGCCATCATCGGTAATGGGAAATTGAATGGATTACAGTTTACTGACGGTACCAGCCTTGCTACTGACATGTTGGTCATCTCAGCTGGTATCAAACCACGGGATGAACTGGCCTCAACCTGTGGATTGGAGGTTGCTGCAAAAGGAGGCTTTGTAGTGGATGAGCATTTGCGGACAGCTGATCCGGCAATCTTTGCCATTGGAGAAGCAGCTAGTGTACAAGGTATGGTGTATGGCTTGGTGGCGCCGGGATATGAGATGGCATCTCAGGTTGTCAACCAACTGACAGGACAACAAGTAAAGCCATTCAATGGCTTTGATATGTCTACCAAACTCAAACTCATAGGAATTGAAGTAGGTAGCTTTGGATCTCCTTTTGGGGAAGATCCAGAAGGTAGAAAGATTGTCTATGAAGATAAAATCAAAGGCATCTACAAACGGATCAATCTTTCGGCTGACGGGAAACGACTTTTGGGAGGAGTTCTGGTCGGTGATACTGCAAGCTATAACATGTTGCTTCAGATGGTCCAAAACAGCATGCCCCTACCGCCCAATCCTGAGGATCTCATTTTAGGAGGGAGATCGGAAAAAGGAAATGCAGGCACAGGCATAGAGGCTCTTCCAAACCAGGCTCAGATTTGTGCATGTGAGAACATTTCCAAAGGAGATATCTGTAATGCTATCGATGCAGGAAGCGGGGATATGGCCAGTCTCAAGTCCTGTACCAAAGCTGGCACTGGCTGTGGAGGATGTCTCCCAATTGTAAAAGACCTGCTACAGCACAGACTGGAATCCATGGGTCAAAAAATCAACAAAGGGCTCTGTGAACACTTCGCCTATAGCAGACAGGAGCTTCTGGACATAGTCAAGGTGAAAAAGATCAAGACTTTCAATGAACTTTTGGATGCTGTAGGTGAAGGTGACGGCTGTGAAATCTGCAAACCTGCTGTGGCATCGATTCTGGCGAGTACATGGAATGAACTTATTGTCAAGCAGGATACCATACAAGACACCAACGACAGATTTTTGGCTAACATCCAAAAAGGGGGAACCTATTCTGTAGTACCAAGAATTCCAGGAGGAGAGATTACGCCGGAAAAACTTATTGTCATCGGGGAAGTCGCGAAAACATATGGGCTATATACTAAAATCACAGGAGGTCAAAGAATCGACTTATTTGGTGCAAGAGTAGATCAGCTGCCAGAAATCTGGGAAAAGCTTATAAACGCAGGCTTCGAATCTGGTCATGCATATGGCAAGTCTTTACGTACTGTCAAAAGCTGCGTAGGTTCTACTTGGTGCAGGTATGGGGTGCAGGATGCGGTTTCTTTTGCCATACAGGTTGAAGAGCGGTATAGAGGACTCAGGGCTCCCCATAAGATCAAAGGTGCAGTGTCAGGATGTATCAGAGAATGCGCTGAAGCCCAAAGCAAAGATTTTGGAATTATCGCCACAGAAAAAGGCTGGAACCTTTACGTTTGTGGCAACGGTGGATCCAAGCCCCAACATGCCCAACTTCTTGCCACCGACCTGAGTAGTGAAACTTGTATCAGGTATATTGATCGGTTCTTGATGTTTTATATCAAGACTGCAGAGCCCCTACATCGTACCGCAACTTGGCTCAACAAACTCGAAGGAGGACTGGAATATCTAAAGGATGTGGTGGTAAACGATTGTCTGGGTATAGGTGCCCAATTGGAAAAGGAAATGGATTTCATGGTTGAAACCTATGCCTGTGAATGGAAAGAGGTAGTCAACAATCCTGAACTCCGTGCTAAATTCAAACATTTTGTCAATGCTGACACACAAGATCCCACCCTTTCATTTAGACCACTTCGGGGTCAGAAGATCCCTGCAGACTGGAATGGTGTCAATGCTTAAATACAAATTATCCATATGAAACAAGTCAGCCACTGGTACAAAGCCGCTGCCGTCAATGCCTTTCCCGAAGATGGAGGAGCCTGCGTCAGTTACAACGATCTTCAAATTGCAGTTTTCAATTTTACAAGGAGAAACGAATGGTTTGCCTGTCAAAACCAATGTCCCCACAAAATGCAGATGATTTTGTCCAGGGGATTGTTAGGAAGTGAAGCAGGAGAGCCTAAAGTAGCTTGCCCATTCCACAAGAAAACCTTTTCTCTTAGAACTGGAGAAAATCTCAATGGAGAATTGTGCAACATCAAGGTTTATCCTGTGAAGATTGAAGATGGGTATGTTTATATAGGACTTGATCAATGAAATTAAATATCCGTCCGCTTGCGGAAATTTACGTAAGCCAAAGCTATGCTATAAGTGGAATTACGTAACTTTGCCTTTATGCCTAAAACTGACATAGGGAACTTCAAAAAGCTTGGAATTCGGTATTTTCTGGCATTGACAGCTATTGCAGCTGCCATTATTCTGAGCCAGGCATATCTGCAACATTATATTTCCAGACAAGAAGATGATTCCATGGAAATCAATCTGTCCGGAAGACAGAGGATGCTCAGCCAAAGAATTGTTAAATCAGCTTTGCTGTTGATCAATAGTCCTGATGCTCAAAGTAAGCAGCTTTACTATGAAGAGCTGCGTCAAAGCGCTCAAGAATGGGAAATTGTTCACCAAGGGCTTCAGTTCGGGAATGAAGAGATGGGACTGAAAGGAATAGATAGCCCTGTCCTAAAATCCATGTATGCCGAATTGCAACCAGACTTTGAAGCAATTTTAGAGGCAGTTTATAGGTTGCTTGAACCGTATGGTAAAGTGACTCCGCCTGAGTCACCGGACTATGAAGCCTTACAAAAGATCCTTTTGCATGAAAAACCATTTTTGGAGACCATGGACAGGATTGTGGATAGGTATGAACAGGATGCTTTGGCAGGAGTTTCCAACCTGAAGAGAATCGAATTGGGGTTGCTGATTCTGGCATTGCTGCTGATTCTTTTGGAGGTGACCTTTATATTCATTCCCTCTGCTCAAATGATCGGAGAGACAGTGCAGCATTTGAAGGAGGAGGAAGCCAAAGCCAAAAAAATGGCTCTAGAGTTAAGTAGTTTATATGAGACATTGGAGCAGTCTTTTCAGGATCTGGCAGAGGCAGAGTCAGAGGTTGAAGACTATACCATCTATCTCAAATGTGATCTTGATGGCAAGGTGATCCATGTTTCCGATACATTCAAGGAAATCATGGGGGATCAGGAAGACCCTGGCAGTTTTTTTGAATGGCTTCATGCCCAAGGTTATGCTCCGCTTTTTACCCGACCGATTCAGCAGCTTTTGCAAGAAGGCAAAACCTGGTCAGGAGAAATCAAATGTCTCAATGAAGAAGGAGATTTTATTTGGCTTAAGGTGGACATAGTTCCTGTACTTGATGTCCATCAGCAGGTATCTCAACTGATCGTTGTGGGGGTAAATGACACCCAAAACAAAGAAGCAAAGGCCAAATCCCAAGAGATCAATAGGGCTAAATTGGAGAAAAGATTAAAAGAGCAACAGTATAGGTCAGTATTGATTCTTGAAGGACAAGAAGAAGAACGTAAGCGCATTTCCCGTGAAATGCATGATGGTATCGGGCAATACCTTACTGCACTTAAATATAGTTTAGATGGGATCAATGGTGCCAAATCCGAACAAAATAGACTGGAACATGCCCGAAAGCTACTCGTTGATGTGATCAAAGAAGTAAGGAGGATCTCCTTCAACTTGACACCGGTAGCCCTATCTGATTATGGATTGGCTGCAGTTCTGAACAAGTTTAGCGAGGAAATGAGCAAAGTTTCCAAAATACCGGTACTCTTTGAAAACAAAACTGGATTTATCGGAAGGCTTGAACCCAAAGTGGAAAACAACCTTTATCGGATTGTCCAGGAGGCTGTAAACAACGCTGCCAAATATTCAGAAGCAAGCAGAATAGAAATAGTGATATCCCACAATTCACGCTATCTTCACCTTCAGATAAAGGATAATGGTAAAGGCTTTGACTTCAAAAACCTTCAGGCTGAAGGCCGACTCAGTACCTCAGGTCATGGGATATTCAATATTAAAGAACGTGTCAATTTTATCAATGGACAGTTCAATCTGGAAACAAACATGGGATCGGGCACGACCATTACTATAGATTATCCTTTAGAACACAATACCCAATAATAACGCATGGAAGATATCAAAGTAGTTTTGGCAGATGACCACGTGGTGGTCAGAAATGGCATCAAAATATTGCTGGAAAATGAAGGCGAGATCAAAGTTATCGGGGAAGCATCCAATGGAGAAGAAGCGCTGGGAATAGTCAAAAATCTTCAGCCAGATGTGCTGATCATTGACATCCGCATGCCTATCATGACGGGGCTTGAAGCTACCAGTAAACTTAGAACCGTCAGTGCCAAAACCAAGGCGCTCATCCTTTCAATGCACAATGATGAAGAGTATATTCTACAGTCTGTAGAGTCAGGTGCAGCAGGTTATCTTTTGAAGGATACCAGTAAAGAAGAATTCATTAAAGCAATCCGAACGGTAAACCAGGGTGGGAAATACTTTAGTGGAGACATCAGCAATGTATTGGTCAATTCATATTTGAATGTCAAGACTGGTAAAACCTCCGCTTCAACTGCAGAACCGGACGAGCAATATGATCTTACTAAAAGAGAAAAGCAGATATTAAAGCTTATTTTGGACGGTACTGGCAATAAAGAGATCGCTGATCAACTTGACAAGAGCATCAGAACAATAGAGACACATCGCTTCAACATCATGAAAAAGCTGAAAGTAAACAGTGTTGTTGAACTTTTTAAAAAAGTTGAAGATGAGCCAGGACTCAAAAAATCACTTGGAAACTGATGGGGTTACTTCAGCCTACATTCTAGCAGGAGGCCAAAGCAGTAGGATGGGATCGGACAAAGGCCTATTGATTTTTAGGCAAAAATTATTGGTCCAACATGGCATTGATGTCCTGCAAAAGGTTTTTTCCAAGGTGACAATCATCGCTAATTCACCCCAATATCAACAATTTGGTATAGAGGTAATTCCAGATATAATTCAAGGAAAGGGTCCTATGGGTGGTATCTATACCGGACTTCTTGACTGCCAAGAATCGACGGCCTTTTTTTTGGGTTGTGATATGCCTTTTATTACCGAACAAGCCATCAGATATCTTATTGGACATGGAAAGGGTGCTACCGCAGTCGCATCTTCTGGATCCACTATCCATCCGCTGTTTGGTACCTATGCGGTTAAGGATTTGGCAGTTATTAAAGAACACTTAGATACAGGTAAATACAAAATGCTCCGTCTGCTGGAGCATCTTTCACCCAGTTATGTTTTTTTTGAAGAAAAGGAATGGACTGATACTTTTACTAACATCAATACACCTGAAGATTTAATTTAGGTATAGCATTGATCTTTACATTGTATCAAACTGCCATCAAGATTTGAGAGTAAATGCTGCACCTGATTTTTTTGAATACCAGAATTGATTGAAAATCCGCATAGTTTTTTAAATATACCTTTACAATATTTTAATTAATTTGTTGATTTTAAGTAAAAAGGTATACTTTGTAGGTAAAGTGTAGTTTTTTATGAGTGCGATTGATAGGCTTAGGGAGCTTGAAAGTTTTGAAATTTTAGATTCAGGAGAAGATCAGGAGTTTCAGGAATTGGTACAGATTGCCTGTGCCTTATTTGAGTGTCCTATAGGCTTTGTGTCATTTATGGATGACAAACGCCAGTATTTTAAAGCATCTCAAAACTTGGATTTTCAAGATGTTCCCCTCAAAGACACAGTGTGTAAATATCTTTTGGACAAGCCTAATGAAGTTCTTGTCAGATCAAGTTTTACAGAACGTGACATCGAAGATATAGGATTAGACCCTTACGATGTTTACGGAATAAATTTCTATGCAGGAGCACCCATTGTTTCGCAACTTGGTAATGTGTTGGGTTCCCTCTGTGTTTTGGACTATGATATAAAAGAAATTTCTGAAGAAAAGATCGAGGCATTAAGGGTTTTAGCTTCTAGAGTAATGCGTACACTACAAAAGCGGAAGCATTATTTGCAACAGGAACAACAGATTGAATACAATGCAACAAGGCTTAAGAAACTTACAGATTTGGTTCCTGGGGTAATATTTAAATTGGCCTCCTCACTAATCTCACCTCCTGAAATGATTTTCATCAACGAAGGAATCTCAAGACTTATGCCACATGTCACTCCTGAAGAAGTCAAAAAGAATCCTCTTGCATTGTTTAAGTTTATAGATGAAGGATTTAGGGAGGCAATTCAACAGAAATTCCGTGAATCCTACTTTACGCTCAATCCAATTGATATGGAATTCATGACAGCTCCCACAAGTGGAAATATCCGTTGGCTTTGGCTGAATGCCAACCCAGAAAAAAGAGACGCCTTAAATGTAGTCTGGTATGGAACAATACAGGATATATCACACAAAAAAGGTCATGAGGCAGCGTTGGAGAAAATGCTATTTGATATTTCCCATGTCATCCGTAGACCCTTGGCTAATATCATGGGGCTTATTGAAGTGCTTAAGGGAAAAGACTGCTGTGAGGAAACCAGAAATGAAATGCTTCAATATATTCAGGATTCGGTAATGGACTTAGAATCATTTATTCAAACCCTCAATAAGGAATATTTCCACCTAAAGAACTCCTTAAAAGAAGATGAATAACCTTGATATTTCCTTCTGGCATGATAAATCCATTATCTTTACAGGCCATTCAAATCAACAGTAAATTTTATATGAGCAATAACGACATCATCAAAAGTATCAGATACACATTTGACTTCAAGGATGATGAAATGATTGAGATTTTTGCTTTAGGAGGTAAATCAGTCAACAGATCTGAGGTCAGCAACTGGATGAAAAAGGAGGATGATCCCCTATTTACAGGGCTTTATGACAAGGATCTTGCTTATTTTTTAAATGGATTTATTGTGAAAAGACGTGGCAAAAAAGATGGGGAAGAACCTGTGGCTGAAAAAACTTTGAACAACAACCTGATCCTGCGGAAATTGAAAATTGCACTCAACTTACAGGATGAGGACATCCTTAAAATCCTTGATAAAGCTGATCTGCAAATCAGCAAACATGAATTGAGCGCATTTTTCCGAAAACCCACACAGAGCCAATATAGGCCATGTAAAGATCAGGTAATGAGGAATTTCCTCCGAGGGTTGCAATTGACCTTTAGGGGAGACTAAACCACTTTCATGTCAAAGCTTGTTGAACCAAATCAGAGGCTTTTGCTGAGAGAGGAAGTTTCAAAGCGGCAGTATGGCCTCTTTCAGACATTTTTTTCCAAGTCTTCTGTAAAATGTCAATGATTTTCTCTTCTTCGGCTTCATGCTTAGCTATAAATTCATCAAAATAATAGGCCAGAAAAACCAGACACGCCACATCCTCAAGCGCCTGCGCCTCAGGATCTGTCTTTAATTTCTTTTTATTGATAAGATTGGAAGTATGGGCTATTTCATGATCCTGATATCCATTTTCTCTCATAATTAATGCAGTGAGCTCAGCATGCATCTGCTTAAGCTCAGTCCTCCAGATCAAATACCCTTTCTTATCCATAGAGTAGCTGTCCCTTGGTATTTTCCATCGCTGAATATGTTGGGCCCTAACAGCTAGCTGTAGATATTCTGAAGCATTAGGTTCAAATTGTTCCAACATTTCAGTCATCCTTTGGCTGTACAATAATTCTTTTGCCACCTGTTGACCATTATGGGATACTAGATTAGGATCCTGTTCATTGTGGAGGTCTATTTTTTGGATGGTTCTTAGAAGTCTATTGGGTTCCATATCAGCTAATTTACTGCAAATATACCAGTCTTTTGGCAGGCAAATTCATGAACGGAGATTTACTAAAGGAAAAAAACAGTTCCAAAATTCAAAACTTACCTCACTGAAAAAAGCGGTTTTCGCTCCAGGGTACCTATTTTTCATGATTTAAATCATGTTTGCAGACCTCTAAATGTCTCTTTTTTCTGCATATAACAAAATAGCTTTGTTTGATTGAAATTGGCCTCGCCATTACCATTACCAAAAAGTACAAAACAAATGATATCTTTTTCTTCCTTAGCACACAGTTTCCATATCCCGGTGATGGGATTGGGTTTTACAGTCGATACACCTATTAAAGTTGCCCGTTATGGTATCTCTTCTGTGGTTTCCATTATGGATGACCATCTTTTGGAAGACATGAGAAGGCTCTATAGCAGAAAGCTGGGATTGCCATATTTGTATATTGACGAGAATGAAAATGACTTCCGTGCGAAAAGAATAAAAGCTTACCTCAACCTTCTGCATGAGGTGGTGGCAAACCAGGTGGAAGAAATGAAAACCCAAGAGTTTGGAACGGATTCAGCATTGGATACCTATTTCAGTTTACTACCTGAAACACATCCATTGAGCCTGCTTTATGCACAATTGGACAAGGTTTCAGGTGAATCTAAGGACCAACTGATGAAACAGCTTAAGTCCAGCCTTATCCCGGGCCAAATCGACGTCAACATTATGACCAAAGTGGACAAGATCAACTACAACAAGGCGGGAGAGGAATTGCCAAGGGAATATTCTGATGCGCTTTCAGCGTTGAGAGGCTTTGCTGAAAGCAGTCTTTCATCTTCAGTAGTATTTTCTGCCGGACTCAATCCTGCCTTATACAGTTACGTTGAGCAATTTCCAGACTTCTATCCAGATGCTGAGGGCAAACTTAAAAAGAAAATCATCTTGAAAGTTTCAGATTACCGTTCGGCACTTATTCAAGGTAAATTTTTTGCCAAAAAAGGACTTTGGGTATCTGAATTCAGAATAGAATCCGGGCTCAATTGTGGAGGTCATGCTTTTGCTACCGACGGATTTTTGATCGGGCCAATTTTGGAAGAATTCAAGCAAAACAGGCAACAACTCAATCAAACCCTTTTTGAAGCCTGTCAGCAAGTGCTGCAGCAAAGACAATTGTCTCCGCTTCCAGCAGACTTACAAACCAAAGTAACCTATCAAGGTGGCATTGGTACAGCTGATGAAAACAGATTCCTCACAGAATACTATCAATTGGACGGAACTGGTTGGGGAAGTCCTTTTCTTCTTGTTCCTGAGGCAACTTCTGTTGATGAAGATACCCTTCAGCGCCTAATCAACGCCAGGAAATCAGATTACTTTCTGAGCAATGCCAGCCCATTGGGGGTTCCTTTCAACAATTTGCGTACGAGCAGCGGAGAAGATCAACGAAAAGCAAGAATCGCAAAAAACCGACCTGGTAGTCCATGCTATAAGAAATTCCTTTCATTTAGTAAGGAATTTACGGATAAACCTATTTGTACAGCATCTAGGGAGTACCAGCATAACAAAATCAAGCAACTTCAAAATGGGGAAACTACCTCAGAAGAGGTGGACGCTATTTTGGAAAAAGACTGTCTCTGTGAAGGCTTGAGTGCACCTGCCATCTTAAGTCTTGGTGATACACCAAGAAGAAATCTCAGTGCAGTGACCATATGTCCAGGACCAAATTTAGCCTATTTCAAAGGTGTTTTTAGCCTCAAAGAAATGGTGGACCATATTTATGGAAGGATTAATCTCAATCTAGATACCGAAAGGCCGCATGTTTTTGTCAAGGAGCTTCAACTTTACGTTCAGCACCTGAAAACTGAAATGGAAAAAACAATTCCGGAAAAGACGGCCAAGTACGAGGCTTACCTAGAAAAATTCAAATCTAACCTAAACGATGGAATTCAGTATTATCAGAATCTGGTAGATGAATTTACACTTGATACAGAAGAAGTAATCGAAAACATGAAAGCGCAACTGACAGCAATCAAAGATGAAATCCTGAATTCAATGTCACTTAATGTAGGATAGGTTTTTCGATGATTTTTCTTTAATCAAAATCATGAATTTCCCGCCGTTCATTTTCTTAAATGACTAAAAAGAAAATGAACGGCTTTTTTTGTTATTCAATTTCGTTAAACTTGTATTCTTAAAGTAGGGGAGAGGGGTTGAACTTCTTCTTGGTAGGTAATCTCTTCAGCTAAATTTTCACCCAAAAGAAAAGATATGTTTTCGAAAGCATGCCAATACGGAATTAAATCTGTCATCTACATCTGGAAGCAAAGCTTAAATGGTCACAAGGTTGGTGTAAAGGAAATCAGTAGCCATGTAGATGCACCTGAACCCTTTACTGCCAAAATTTTACAAACATTGGTCAGGTTAAAAATCATTGGATCCCAAAAAGGTCCTTCAGGTGGTTTTTTTGTAGGATTTGAGCACGATCAGTTTACGGTTAAAGATCTTGTCGTGGCCATTGATGGTGATGGACTTTTTTCAGGCTGTAGCCTAGGTCTGAAGGCATGTTCTGAACTCAATCCCTGTCCGCTTCATCATGAAATAAAAAAAATCAGGGTGCATATCGACGATATGTTAACCAAAAAAAGCCTCAAAGAACTTGCTCAGGAAGTGGAAAGCGGGGACACTGTACTCGCCCGCTTTACCTAATCCTTAAGCTGACATTAAAGCTTTCCTTTCAACAGATTTTATTTTTTGATGTCTGATCACAGCCGCTATTGAAATGAGCAACAGAATACCTACGGCATAATATACCCAAGTTGGAACAGGAACGGGGTCTCCTTTGGCATAAGAATGAAGGCCGGATAGGTAATAGTTGACTCCAAAGGACGTCATCACAATGGATGAAAATGCCCATAAGCTAGCCATATGATACACCAGGCCGTCCTTAAAACGCGGGATCAACCGGAGGTGTAAAACGACTGCATACACCATAATTGAAATAAGCGCCCAAGTTTCCTTTGGGTCCCAAGCCCAATATCTACCCCAACTTTCATTGGCCCAAACACCTCCCAGAAAGGTACCTATAGTCAATAGGAAAAGCCCGATAGTCATGGACATTTCACTTACCATTTGCAGTTCACCGAGGCTGTTGAACCATTTTTTACCAGGCTGATCCGGTTTAAAGATCAGCAGCAAAAGACACAATAAACCTATTATAGCGGATAAGGCCAATGGCGCATAACTTCCCACTATAATGGCAACATGGATTTTTAGCCAATAGGAATTCAATACTGGCATCAGGTTGGTGATTTCTGGATTAAGCCAATCCAAAAAGCCCACAAAGAGCAATGTTCCGGAAAACAATAATCCAAGTGGTAGGGTGAATTTTGACTTGCCAGCAAACAATAATCCCGAAAGCAGTACCCCCCAAGCAACAAACACAAGCATTTCAAACCCATCACTCCAAGGTGGATGCTTGGCTATGTACCAGCGCAGTCCTAGGTGAAAAGTAAAAACAAGAAAACCGATCCAGGTAAATACCTGCCCAGTCACCCACATTCTTCTAAGTATGCTACTGCTACTGAACATCATCATAATGGCCAATGCCAACATAATCGCACCTATCAGCCAAAATGGAGCGAAGAGCCTTGTACCTAAATTCAATTTGGTATATAGAAGTTCAGCTTTAATTTCATTATCGGAAGGATAGACCTCTTTGCCGGCATGTTTCTGATATAAGACAATATAGTTAAGCGTTTCCTCAGCTTGCGAATAATCACCTTCAGCCATGCCCTTGAGCAATGAACTCAGGTATAAGGGGGTAATATTTTTGACAAATACCGCATCTTCTTCAGGAAAGCCGTGCATGTATTGCTGACCGGTAAACCAGGTATTGTTTGCATCTACCTGATTGGGAAAAAGTCGAAGAAAATCTCCAGTCAACAAGCCATAGAAAATATTGAAACGTTCATCGGTTTTCAGCATCTCTTTGTGTCCTTCATTCCGCTCAGATGGCTTAAGCCTATTGGCAGCTTCAACGAGCTCATGTAGCTTGTAAGAACCGTCTTCATTGAGAAAATCCATAAAGCTAAGCCTGTCTGAGGCGGGTTTTTCCAGTGCTGCAAAAACCTCCATGGATTTGTCACGGTCAATTTTGATCAGCGGTAACCTGCTGTAAGTTGCCGGGTCAAGCTGAATTGCCAAAAGAAACTGCTCTGGGCTTAAAGGCTCCAATCCTAAGCTATCTGGGAATGATACAGATGATTTTCCCGTTACTTTTCTGGTAATTTCATGGGCAAGTGTATTGAGTGGCTTCATCCTGCCATCTAGATCCTGAACGATCAGCCTACCATAGGCATCTGCAAGTTCTTTTGGTACAATGGCAAGGTATGGTGAATCTATTTCTTGTCCCACTGCAATGGTGCTAAAGACAAAAACAAACATCGCTGCAACTGAAGCCTTTTTGGCTTTATCCAGTTTGAAATTCAGCATCCTGAACCTACTTCCTTTGGCGAATAATGTCAGAAACATACCAATTGTCAATAAAGTATAGCCCAAATAAGTAAGATAGGTGCCAGGCCTATCCTGATTTACAGAAAGTACCGTACCTCTCTCATCATTATCGTAGGAGGATTGGTAAAATCTGTAGCCTCTGTAATCCAATACATTGTTCATGAATATCCTAAATGGAAACTCTTCACCTTGGTCCATGACCATGACTTCACTTGCATAGCTGGAAGGGCTTTGACTACCGGGATACCTTTCCAGTTCAAAGCTGTTGAGGTAAAGTTTAAATGGCAAGAGGACAGGTTTTGGGCCATAAGTAACGGCATATTGGGAGCCGTTATAGGCAAAAGAAGTCCAGCCCGGGCTAAAACTCACAATTTTGACAAATGCCTGTGTGATTTCTTTGCCTTCGCTGTCCTTTACGCTAAGATGTACCACATCCAGGTTGTTTTTGGCCAATTCTGGGTCTGTTTCAGCGACATAATTCACTTTACTTTTTTCATGGATGTCTTTGATCAAAAAAGCCCCTTCTTCCCATTGGTAAAGCGTTCTCAATTGTAAAGGATGTGTTTCTCCAGCATGAAGATTTCCCATTTGCTGTGTGCTCATTTCCATCAGCTGAAGATGTTGGTCAGTGGCAAGCATCCATGTGCCGTTTTGCTGAAAAATCCGGATGGGATGTTTAAGGTCGTTTTTGGTGCTCAAAGTCAAATTACCCATTTGGATGAACTTCCCTTCATCCACAAGAAAATCTTCCCTTCCTGCACCCATAGCTACAGCAATGTCAACAAATGTTTTTTCCCCGGGCAGGAATTCCTCACGAGCTCCAACAATATAATTTTCAACTTCTACTTTAAATTCGGCATTTGGCAGTTCAGCTTTGATGACTTTTGTTTCAAAGTCTTTGGGAAGCAACAACAGCGGTTTTTCAAAGGTTTTTTGGCCTTCATCGCTCTGTTCTTTGATCTGTAGATAGTGCGCTGTAGTGTAAAAGGTGTCATTGTCACTTCCTTGTCGGATATGGATAATACCTTCTTCACTGAAATATCTCGTGACGCCAGCTCCCAAAATGATGATCACAAAAGCGATGTGGAATAAGCCAATAGGCCATCTGTTGCCATGAAATAACTTGTACTGACTGATATGGGCGATAAAGTTCACTGCCAACCAGATCATGATTACTTCAAACCACCAGGCTTCATAGACAACACCCCTTGAATAAGGGGTGCCGTGGTCATTTTCAAGAAATGTGGCTACCGCCATTGCTACTGCAAAAACAATCAGCAGTAGCATGGAAACTTTGGTGGAGAGCAGGAACTTGATCGTACGCATTATTTCTATAGTAATATACCGATAAATTTATTCCTCATAGTGGGCCTAAAGATCAGCATGAGGTATGCCCAGTTCTGGGTTGGGCTAAGGTTGGCATTAGGTTGAAGGGCGGCAAAAGTATCCGTATGGAAAAACTGACTATAACCGCCTTGAATAGATACAGCATCATTGAGAATATACCCAAATGTCAGGTCAATTTCAGTGCCTAGATAGGAGGGCATTTCTTCCAGAAAATTACCATTCAGTCTGAAGACATTGTTTTGGGCTGAGAAAGCATGCAAGTCTGTCTGCACAAAGAGCTTCTTGTTGAATGCGTATCGGCCTTTGAGATAAAGGTCCTCTAGTCCAACTGTTGACTCATGTGTACCACCTACATAAAACAAATCCATGTAACCGTTGAATAGGTGATTGGTCCCATATAGTGGGCTAAATGATCTATTCTCAGTTCTGTCATTGGTAGGTGTTCCGCTGAGGATCTCCATCCCTGCTGCCAAAGTAAGCGCACTGCCTTTTTCAGCGTCTACAGCTACTCTTTGATTGGCAGAGAGGCTGAAGTTATAGGCATTGGTTGATCTGCCTATAGGATCTTTCCCAAACTGATGATAATAGAATGCGGATAAGATGCTATTTCCTTTTGTATACCTCAAGTTGGGTATACCAAGGGTTTGTCTGTAATACAGTTCTTTTTGAGTCAAATTGCCAACAGCATCTCTTTGGAAAAACTGCCTGCCATCATTCCAAAAAAGGAGGGAGAGTTGTAAGGCATCCCATTTGTTTTCGTAGCGCACCATTTGTGCGGCTTTATACTGATTGGGAGTAGTAAAGAGGTTGTCAACAAGTTGTTGGGCATCTTGGTTATATGCTCCCCCAAAATGTAGTTTGGCATTATCCTTCTCATATTTTACAAGTGCAAAATCATGTGCCCTTCCTTGTAAAGCCCAATCGAGGTTGCCTAAAAACCTGAAGTTATCATAGTTCAACTCCTGACGTCCCAACTTAACCTGCCAGTTTTCACCAAATTTCACTGCTGCCCATGCTTCATGGACAGAGAGAAAAGGATCTGTCGCCTTTACTTGAGGAGAACTTCCCCAAGTCCGTACATCCTGAACGCTCATATAAAAGCTGAACTGTTGTACTTCATAATTGGCCTGAAGCCTTGCCCTGTGGGCAATAAAAGCGGCAGGATCTTGATCTTTAGAGATCAGTCTGCTGAAGCCATGTCTATATTCAGCACGCTGAAGGATCTGCCCATCCACATTAAATTGGGCAAAAGCAGACTGGCAGGTTAGGAGCATCACCATGCTCATACCGGCAATGAGGTTTTTTCTCATGGAAGTGATGAAATAAGGTTGATAGGTTTGATTTGATTAATAAGTAAGCATGTCAGCAATTGCGCCATAAGCCAAATACTTTTTGATCATTTGCTTGGAGGACAGAAGATCGAACTTTTCCAGCTTCAGATTTGGAGGCTATGGTACAAACTTTCTTTGGTTATCGGGTCAATAGGCCAAATATGTGATAATTTCAGTTAACCTTTTTGAAATGTTCTTTAAATTTTTAGCCTTTAGGTAAGAAGCGGAAATCCCAATACGAATTACCTGCTGCGGATCACCTTCACCTCTTTTTTGGCTTCCCTTGCTTTGCCTTCTTTCAGCCATTGCGGAACTACCTGCTCGAGGAATTTTGCTTTGTCAACCAGATCTTTTTCTAAATCATACCCAATATAGCGCTGCATCGCCGCTTTGCTGTTGAAATCAGGCATTTCTACAGGTTTGTTGTGGCCAAGGGTAGCCAATAATCGGGCAAGTTGGATCCTGGATTCCTGAATCGTGCTAGTGGCTGAGGTAATGATCCTACTAGATTCCAATGGGGCATGGAAAGCACCTCCGTGAGAAGCAACCACAAAATCCCATCTCCACTGAGCATGTCTTATCCCTTTGAGGATATCTTTCATTTGCGCTTCAGTTGCTCCAAGTTCCCAGGCTTTTCCTGCTTCAATGTGAGCCATAGCAATATTCTTCTGAAGTTTGGATGAACCTTCTTTTACTTTTCTCTGGCGCTCATACACATCTGTCAGCAGGTCTTCTTGCCTTTCCCTGTGACATACAAAACATGAATTTTCAACATTGCTCAAAGGACTTCCGATATGGTGGTCAGTGAATTTTTGACCTCCTTCATTTTTGTACGGCATATGGCAGTCGGCGCAGGAAACGCCTCTTTTGGCATGTACACCCATTTCAAACAATTCATAGTCCGGGTGCTGTGCCTTAATCATTCTGGCTTTGCTAATGGGATGAATCCAATCAGCAAAGTCAATATTGTCATAGTAGCTTTCCATGTTTTCAACAGTTAGGCCATCTTTCCATGGAAAAGTGAGATAGGCTGCTTGTTCTTTTCCCGGAATGGTTTTGTCAAAATAATATTCAACATGGCATTGGGCACAGACTAAAGATCTCATCTGTTGGTGCGAAGCCTGGTTGATGTCTTTTCCCATGGCCTGGAATGCTTCAATTAGTGCCGGTCTGGTAATGGTCAGGTTCATTGTCTCAGGATTATGACAATCAGCACACCCAATAGGATTGATCACTTCAGAGCCCAAGTCAGATAGTTTTTTGCTGTAATATTCTGTGACACCTAGTTCGCTCATCAGTCTCGGTACATCTGGACTCTTACAAGTCCAACAAGTACTTGGCATCACGCCTTCACCTGCTGCCATTGGTGAACCGATCCTTACCGAACTCAATACATCTGAGACAGCGTATGAGTGCCCTCTTGGCTGATTATATCCTTTGCTGAAAGCATATCCTGCCCACAACACAATCAGCTCTGGCTGTTCGTCGATCACGTCCATAAAACCACTGGTATTGTACATACTTCTGAAGGTTGTGTCTTGGGTCTTCATGTAAGACTGGTACTGTCTGGGATAATTTAGCCCCCATATTGAGTCTCGGGGTTCTATGCCTTCAATCTGCACTTTGGGTTGATATGCAAATCTCGCCTCTGTTTTGCGGTCCATGATGGAGTAGGCCAACATGGCTAAGAGGAAAACAACCATTGCTGTAAGTCCGAAAAGAATCCAATTTTTCATAATGCTGCGGTTTTTAAGGAGGGGTTATTACTTGGTTTGGCTCATAGTTTCTTTTAGCCATTTTGGGATTATCTCTAAATCTGCTGGGGCATGCGCTCGGATAGGTTCAATCTGATGACCTACTGATGACAAACTCCGGACCCTGCCATGGGGAACTTCCCTATGACATTCCCAACAGATCCTGTCCGTACGGTGTGGTCCATGATTTTCTACTGTAGCGGCTAATTTGGCATCTGTTACCTGGTCTTCATGACATCTGATACAGTTGTTGTGGATGACCTTTATACTTGGTTCAAGGGCTCTGATTACTTGAGGCTCAGCCCTTATGGTAAAAATTGAAGCATGGTACAACCCGTCTTTTGCCTTAAATGCATATTTGTTGACGAAGTTGTCATGTGGCACATGGCAGTCATTACAGTGGGCTACTTCTCTGTGGGAGCTTTTCATCCAAGTAATGTATTGGGGTGTCATGATGTGGCAATTGACGCAGGCCTGCGGATCATCTGAAAGATAAGAGGTAGCGTTGCTCAGTCTAAGCAAATAAAATCCCAAACCTACAATAGTAGCTACAAGGACTATTGCTGCGGGCCTCCATTTCTTTGGAGGCACTAAAGAAAATCTAAACAGATTCCTTTTAAGTTTTCTAGGTAAAACCATAGCTGTTTCTCTTGGAATTGGCTCAAATGTATTTCCAAAACATTTCCTAAATAATGACAAAAATCATGTCTTAAAAATAATTGGATAAAAAGGTAAAAAAATCTTTTTATCAGTAAAAAATCGTTGATTTTATGACTTTTATCATAAAGGATAAATTTATCCTTTATTATTTTTGGGTAATCATAAACCCCTTTCATTATGAAAAACCCCTTTCATCACCTATTAGGTTACACATTGTTGTCCACAATCTTCTTAGCCTGTAACCCTTCTGCAACATCAACTGATACACTATTGGATATTGCACAACCCGTAAGTGGGCAATCAGCAGTCAAGGATGATGTTTCTAACCCAAATATTGTTCAAGTGGCTGTAGGTTCACAGGATCATACAACCCTCGTTGCGGCACTTAAAGCGGCGGATTATGTAGATGCACTGACCAATGTTGGACCCTTCACAGTTTTTGCACCTACCAATGCGGCCTTTGATGCCTTACCAGATGGAACTGTAGCGACTTTGGTCAAACCTGAGAATCAAAGGAAACTACGCGACATTCTTGAATACCATGTTTTAGTTGGTGTCTATAAGGCAGAGGACTTTGTGTCTGATAGAAAAATTGGAACAGCTGATGGCAGATCTTTGACAATTACGAAAAACCAAGATGGCACGGTCTTTATCAATGGTGCTAAAATCCTAGCGAGTATTCAGACCTCCAACGGAATCATTCACGTCATTGATCAAGTGCTTTTACCTGCTTGATTGGTTTTGTTTCCCACCCGGTTCTTCTTCTTGGATCGGGTGGTACTTTTTTCCTGTTTCCTGATACTGATTTTAATCATTTTTGATGCTGAGTAGAGTCGGTTGCTCCATCTTTTTCAACTGCTATGTTTACAAGTTCTTACACCAATTCACGATTCAACAAAAGGAATAATATGATTTCAGTCACCAAAATCTTCACTTTTGAAACAGCGCATAGGATCAGCAATTATCAGGGCAGCTGCAGGAATGTTCACGGGCACAGTTACAAATTGCTGGTCACAGTGGCTGCCGAAAGTCCAAGTGCTGACGATATGGTCATTGACTTTAAGGTGCTGAAAGAAATGGTCAAACGTCAAATCATTGACAAACTTGATCATACTTTGCTTCTTAAAGAAAATCCTGAAAACAAATTCCTATTTAAGGACTTTCCCGATCGGATATTTTGGATGCAGACCGAACCTACTGCTGAAAGAATGGTGGAATGGATGGGAGAACAGCTGAAACCCTTGCTGCCTCAGCATGTATTTTTGTCAAAAATTTCATTATATGAAACAGAAAGCAGCTTGGTGGAAATGACTTTTCCCACCAAGACTTAAGTTTTTGATTGAAAAAATGCTTCCCTCACCCATATCAATGTCTGCTACCGGTGATCACCTTAAATATGTGAAGTACAGCCGGGAAAATTGCATCAATTGATTCTGAGGCACCTTTTGTGGAGCCAGGTACTGCTAGCACCAATGAACTGCCGATCAAACCTGCCACACTTCTGGATAGCATAGCAAATGGCGTCCTTTGTTGGCCATAGTTGCGCATTGTTTCTTCTATACCCGGAATCTCTTTGTCCAATAGAGGCCTTAAGGCTTCAGGGGTATTGTCTCTAGGAGAAAGTCCTGTTCCTCCTGTGAAAATGATGAGATCGATTTTGTTTTCGCTGCTTTGCAAGGCTACCTTTTGGATTTCTGTAACCTCATCAGGAATGACATGAAAGGCCATGGTTTCTACTCCATGCTTTCTGAGCTTTTCAATAATTGTTTTTCCGGCCCTATCCTCGTTGGTTCCTTGGCTAATGGTGTCAGAGCACACAATTACAGCTGCTTTGATATTGGCATATATGGCCGCATCAGATTTCCCACCCTTCTTTTCGATGAGCTTGATATTGTTGATGCTGATACCCTTATCCAAAGGTTTGAGCATGTCATACATGGTCAAGGCCACTACTGAAGCGGCATGCATGGCTTCTACTTCTACACCTGTTTTGTAGATGGTATGGATTTCTGCAAAAATATGGATGTCAAGTCCGTGAATCTCGTACGTGATTCCTGTAAATTCAATTGGCAATGGGTGACAATCAGGAATCATGTCGCTCGTCCGTTTGGCAGCAAAAAGACCTGCAGTTTTTGCCATTTCAAGAACGTCTCCTTTTGGAACTGTTCTATCCTGAACCGCTTGTATGGTGTCTTGAGCGCTCACACTTACTATAGCCTGAGCTATGGCCTTGCGTAAGGTGTTGCTTTTATGGGTAATATCTACCATTGATGTATGCCTGTTGTGTTTTAGGTGTTTTCCTTCCAGATGGTTTGGTTGTCTTCCAGCAACTCGCGCCCCCATACGGGTAACTCTTTCTTGATTCTTTCCACTAGTTCTTCACAAGCTGCGATGGCATCTTTTCGGTGTTTGGAAGAAGTGAATACAAATAGGCAAATTTCCCCTGTTTTCACTGTGCCTAAGCTATGGTAAATGTGCATACAGTTGAGGTGGTATTTGCCGAAGACAGCCTCCCGTATCTCAAATGCTTTTTCCAATGCCATTTCTTCATAAGCTGTATATTCTATGCCTATTGTTGTACCACCTTCATGTTCATCAGCTCGAACTTGCCCAAGAAAAATGCTGTGCGCACCGATGTCTGTTTTGCTACTATGTCCAGCTATGGATTTTGCTATTGCTTCCGGGGAGATAGGTCCTTGAACAAAGATGTTCTTGGGTTTTCTTTCTTTTTCCATGTCAGTATATGTTAATTGGAGAATCTGCATCCAGAATACCTCCTGTTATTGAATAAATGCGTTTTCCTGGCATCTTTTGCTGTAATTCCGTTGCAGCTTTGATGCTTCTGATGCCACTTTGGCAAAAGATCATTACCTCATCATGAGTCAACAAACTTTTCCAAACATGTTCTAACTGTGAATAGGGGATACTGATGTATGGAAGGTTTTCTAATTTAGGTAATTCATGTTCCTCCCGAACGTCTAATAAGATTGCCATATCAGTTTTGACTTTGGATATGGCTTCATCCCAATTTACATTTTCTACTGTTCCGCAGATCCAAGTATAATCTGTTTGCATCAATTCTTGGAAATTCTTCGGCTTTTTTAAAAGTGCCTCAGGATTGGAAGTGATTGCCATTTCGAATACCTGATGGTTGAGCAAATTGTAAAACAGCATCTTATTCAGCAAAGATTGGCCAAATCCTGTGAGGTGCTTGATGGCCTCAGTTGCTTGCAGTGTGCCAATGATGCCCGGCAGTACGCCAAGCACCCCAGTTTCATTGCAATTGGGGATTTCATTAAGATGAGGAGGATCGGGATAGAGGTCCCTATAGCTGATGCCAGGAGCCACACTTGGATCAAACACTGCTACCTGTCCTTCATTCTGATAGATTGCACCCATTACTACTGGCTTTTGAAGCAAAGCACTAGCGTCACTGACCAAATATCTTGTGGGAAAATTGTCGGATCCGTCCAAAATCAAGTCATAGTTGACGAGTATTTCAAAACAGTTTTGTACTGTCAAAAACTCAGGATGGATGTTGATGTTTATATCTGGATACTGGGCTTTCAAATAATTACCAGCTGTTTCTGCCTTGGGTTTATCCACGTCACCAAAGCCAAACAAAATTTGTCTATTGAGGTTGCTCAGGCTCACTTTGTCACCATCCACGATGCCCAAAGTCCCTACACCTGCTGCTGCAAGGTAAAGCAAAGCCGGACAGCCTAAGCCTCCCGCGCCAATGACCAATACTCTGGCTTTTCTGAGTTGCGCTTGCTTTTGGACACCAAATCCAGACAAAATATGTTGCCGCTCGAATCGGTTCATGGCTCTATATTAACCCCCTGAAAATGGTGGTAAAAGTGCGAGCTCGGCATTCTCGGGAATAAGCGTATTGCCATTCACAAGTCTTTTATTTATGGCAAGGCTAAAGGTAATTTCAGCGAGCTTAGGGTATTTTTCCTTCAAGATTTCAAGCAGAGTAGCTGAATCTGAAACATGCTCGATGTCAATTTCTTGGGAATCCACGATTTCCCCAACCTTTCCAAAAGCCTTTATTTTTAATGTAGATGTAGCCATAGTCAGTTTTTTAGTGTAGTGTGAAGTTTCCCACACATAAAATATTACTGCTATAAATATACCATAAAGTTTTTAGAGGGCAGGATCAAACTGGAGATTTTCAAATTGACCCAATCATCCTCTTGATTGTTAAAAGGTTGTTTTTGATCAAATGGGATAGCTTGATCAGTTGATGACGACCTCATCAAGAAAAACCCAGCCTCGCTGCCCTGCACCTTGATGCCATTTGGGTAGAGGGAAGATGGGAGAAATTCTAGCTTTCACTTCTTCTACACCAACTTCATTGATATTCACTTCTTTAAGTGACATTTTTTTCACACTTGCCGATGTGGGTATCGGGAATTTTTCATTGCTGATCAACTGCCAGTCCTTGCCCGCTTTTTTGACCCAGATCTCAATCTGCGTAGGAGGGAAGATGTATGATGCTTCATCTGTCAGCAAGCTAAAAGCTATGTTGGCAATGGCTTTAGGCTGATCAAAAGCCATTGAGATTTCTGCTGGGTGATCTTGAAAGCCCAGCCATTTTCCTGAACCAAAGTCCAAATCGCCTTTTTCCAGATCAAAAAGCGTTTCAGCACCTTTGGCTTTGTATTTTTCAGCTGGAGGATGCGTCAATTTGACTTTGTCTGGTTTAATTCCGGACTTCAAAAAGCCGACGCTGTTTTCTTTACTCCCAAGCCAACCTGGGGCAAATGCTCTAGCCCGTAAGGTTGTATTTTGTTTGATTTTAATTGGCCCATTGTACAATTGGTGATTGGTGCTATCCGGAAGACTGCCATCCAATGTGTAGAAGATACTAACTGACCCAATAGGGTGTTTTAGGCTAACCTCAAGCTCATCTTGAAACAATAGGCTTCCATATTGTAAACTTGGAGCATTAAGTGGTATAGCTGTTCCTTCATCTCTAAATCCTGTCTCTATTTTAGTTTTAGGCAATATTTCCTGAAGTGCAGAAAGCTCTTTTTCCTGAAGATCTTGGTTCCATAGGTAAAGCACTTCCAGGCTCTTTAATCCTTCTAGGGATTTCAGATTTGCTGCCGCAATTGGGGTGCCGCTAAGTGATAGACTTCGCAAATTTTTCAGTTTTGCCAATTCTTTTAAATTCTCTCCAGTGATACCGGTGAAGTTCAGATTGAGGTGTTCTAAGTTGCTGAATCCGGCAATGGTTTTAAGATCTGCTTCCGACAAAGGCATTAGGTTGAGGTTCAACCGGACCAATTGTGTTTTAATTTTGGCTAAATCTTGAAGTGAAGCTGAAGAAAACTGGCTTTTGCCAAAATAGCTCGCTTCCAAAGCTGGTGTGTCAGGAAAGAGGGGTTTCACCCTGCGGTATTCATGATTTAGTTTTGCAATAGTCGCTGGAGAGGCTGCATCGAAGGCATAGTTTCTTTCTGTTTTCACAAATAGGTTACTCGCCAATGTGACAAATTGAGTTTCTTCTGGCAGTTCTTTGATCCGTTGTTCAGGAGCAGATGCTTCTAGCCATGTTTGAATGAGCTGAATCTCCATCTCTGTAAGCTGTGATTTTCCTTTAGGGGGCATGTGTTCCTCATCTTCCAGAGGAAGCATCAGGCGCTGCAGCATTAAGCTATTTTCTGGTGAAGCAAGATCTATGGCGGCACCGTTTTTGCCTCCGGCCAGCATATATGATAGTCCATCCAATCTTAAATCGCCTTTTTGTTTGCTTGCTTTATGGCAGCTTGTGCATTTTTGTTCCAAAATTGGCTTGATGACATGTTCATAGGCTAGGGCCTCATCTAAGCTTACCAGTTCGATATTGGTTTTGGTCAAAAGCGGAGCTGTTAAAAAATCCTCTCCATGGGTTAGAGATGCCCCCAAATGTCCTGACAGCAGCACCAGCACAACTGTCAATGCAGCAGTCACTTTTTTGAATAGCAAATTAGTAGAGGGTAGCCAATACCAAATGCTACCAATCCAGAAGACTGCCACTCCCGTCCATTGGTGCGTTTGAAAATTTTCCGGGTCATATCCGGATTCAGAACTTAAGAAAAGACCTGCAATCACCGTTAGGCCAGTTGTTACAAGTGCCATTGAAAGCAGCATTCGTTGCAGTTTGTACAAACCCTCATGATCTTCTTTTACTGCAATAGCCAAAAAAGCACAAAGTAAGAGTAATACTATAGGAAAATGGAGCAAGAGCGGGTGCATTCTTCCAAACACTTCCAATATGGCTGGCAACTCAATGTATTTGTGGCCTATGACCAAAATAAGGATGAAGCCATGCAAGGCAATAAGAAGATTGTCTAAAAACCTAAGGGCTTTAGGATTGTGCATCATATTTTGGATGAATTAAACCAAGATGTCATTTACTACTTTACCGTGTACATCGGTAAGCCTGTAGCGTCGGCCGAGGTGTTTATACGTCAATCTTTCATGGTCTATGCCCATCAAGTGGAGTACTGTAGCCTGAAAGTCATGGACATGTACAGGGTTTTCTACGATGTTGTAACCAAATTCATCAGTCTCCCCATAAACAATTCCAGGTTTGACACCACCGCCTGCCATCCAGATGCTGAATGCCCTTGGGTGGTGATCCCTTCCATAGTTGTCAGGTAGGATTTTGCCTTGGCAATAGTTGGTTCTTCCAAACTCACCACCCCAGATGACCAATGTTTCGTCCAGTAGTCCTCTTTGTTTGAGATCCTGTATCAGTGCAGCAGAAGCCTGATCGGCATCTCTAGCCTGTTCGGCCATTTCCATGGGTAAGTTGCCATGCTGATCCCATCCTTGATGGTAAAGTTGTACGAACCTCACCCCGTTTTCAGATAGTTTTCTGGCAAGTAGACAATTGGCAGCATAGGTTCCGGGTATCAGGCAGTCAGGGCCATACATTTTGATGACACTGTCCGGTTCTTTGGATATGTCGGTAACTTCAGGGACAGCAGTCTGCATCCTGAACGCCATTTCGTATTGCTGAATTTTAGCTTGGATTTCCGGATCGCCAAATTCCTCATAGCCAATCTGATTCAGTGCGGCAACTTGGTCCAGCATTTTTCTTCGTTCTTCCCTGCTCATGCCTTTGGGATCTCCAAGGTAAAGGACAGGGTCTTCACTGGCAGAGAACTGTACTCCTTGATGTACTGAATCTAAAAATCCATTGGTCCACAACTTGGAATATACTCCTTGTCCATTGCCTTTACCCCGGCTCAGCAGTACGCAGAATGCTGGAAGGTTGTGGTTTTCACTACCTAAACCATAGCTTAACCATGCACCCATACTTGGTCTATTGCCAACTTGGGCACCGGTCTGAAAGAAAGTCAATGCGGGATCATGATTGATGGCCTCTGTATGCATAGACTTGATGATGCAGATGTCATTGGCAACTTTGGCAGTGTGGGGAAACAAGTCGCTGATCCAAGCTCTGGCTTCACCATATTGTTGGAATTTGTAATAAGATCCTACAAGGGGAAACGAATTTTGACCCGATGTCATGCCAGTAAGCCTTTGTCCCATCCGAATGGACTCAGGTAGTTCCTGTCCCATCATTTTATTGAGCATAGGTTTATAATCGAATGTCTCCAGTTGAGAAGGAGCACCATTCTGGAAAAGGTAAATCACCCTTTTGGCTTTAGGTGCAAAATGAGGCAATGCCTCAAAAAGGGCATCCTCTTCACTTGATCTCCCGCTGAAAAGATCCGGGATCAAGAGACTTCCCAAGGCTAGACTACCTACTCCTAGGCTGACTTTTGAAAGGAATTTTCTCCTATTTTGGTTGAGCCCGTGCTCCAGTTGTTCTTTTTCCATCTTAGATCTTCGTTATGGCTTCTTCCAGATTGTATAAAGTGGATACTACTAGCATCATTGCAGCTGTATGGTGGCTTGCTTTAGCTATATCAAGTTTGGATTCCCCGATTTTGACCAAGTCCATGATTGTTTCAGGTTTTTTGGATAGTCTTTCTTTTTCTTCCTGAAAATAAGAAGTCAGGATCCGCAGTTCTTTACTGTTTGGCCTTCGGCAAAGAATCCTTTCAAAGGCTTCTTCTATCGCTTTATCCGCATCTTGGTGCTTTTCCAAAAGAGTTGTAGCCAAGACCCTTGATGCTTCAAGCACCAATGGGTCATTCATCATCACCAATGCCTGCAATGGCGTGTTGGTTCTTCCCCTGTTGACCTCACATTGATCGCGGTTGGATCCATCAAAAATAATCGGCATTGGAGGTGGAGAGGTCAATTTGATAAAGGTATATAGGCCCCGCCTATAAAGCTTGTCTTCTTTGTCTTGGATGTAAGTCTTCAATTCTCCTCTCCCTGATGTGGCTGCTTCCCATAATCCTTCAGGCTGATAGGGCTTGACACTTGGTCCGCCTATAGTTGGAACCAGGAGGCCGCTACTTGCCAAGACAAAGTCACGGATATTTTCAGCAGGCAATCTTAAACGGGGAGCTCTAGCCAGATAAATATTGTCCGGATCAATGGCAAGTTTATCTTGCGTGATCTGGGAAGATTGACGATATGTTGCTGAAGTGAGAATTTTTTTGACCAATCGCTTCACGTCCCATCCGTTTTCCATGAAATCCACTGCAAGCCAATCTAACAACTCCGGATGGGAGGGTAGATCTCCTTGCATACCGAAATCACCAGTGGATTTGACGATACCTTGTCCAAAAATCTCCTGCCAAACCAGATTTACAAAAACCCGGGAAGTCAAAGGATTTTCAGGATCCACTGTCCATTGGGCAAGTCCTAACCTGTTTTTGGGGTATTTTTCTGAAAATGCAAAAATGCTTTGAGGAGTACCTGGGGTTACTTCCCTGGTTGGGGCATCATAAACACCCCTTTCAAGAATAAATGTCTTCCTAGGCTCTTTAAGTTCTTCCATCACAGAGACCATCAGCTGGCTGCTGTCTTTGTGATTGATAAAGGTTAATAATTTATCAATATCCGGTTTGTCGATAAATAGGATAGGAGGTTTTGCAGGTTTGGATTGGGAAACATCTCCTTCGTAACCTTTTTCTGGTGTATTGTTGAAGAAGGAGAACATTTCAAAATAATTCTGCTGGGAGAATGGGTCATATTTATGGTCATGGCATTGCGCACATTCTAGGGTTATGCCCAAAATTCCTTTGCTGAAAGTATTGGTTTTATCAAGGATGTACTCGATCCTATATTCTTCATCAATTACACCTCCTTCTTCAGTATACTTGTGGTTTCTGTTGAAAGCTGTAGCTAATATATCTTCCTTAGTGGCATTTGGGAGCATGTCACCGGCAAGCTGCATGGTAATAAAGCGGTCATAGGGGATATTGGTGTTGAAGGCATGTATTACCCAATCCCGATATGGCCATTGGGTCCTGATATTGTCGTCTTGATACCCGTAAGAGTCTGAGTATCTAGAAATATCCATCCAGATCACTGCCATTTTTTCCCCAAATGCCGGCTGTTTGAGCAAGTGATCGACCATTTTTTCATACGCAGCATCACTATTGTCTAGCCTAAATTGGTTGATCAAATCAATGCTGGGAGGAAGCCCGGTTATATCAAAACTGATTCTCTTGAGCAATTCTTCCTTTTTCGCAGAGCTGTTTGCTTTCAGCTTTTTCCCTTCCATTTTTGAAAGAATGAAAAAATCGATCTCATTTAATGGCCATTTTTCATCTTTTACTTTTGGCAATTCCGGCTTTTTGGGTGAAACAAAAGCCCAATGTGGTTCATATTTAGCCCCTTGTTCAATCCATTTTTTAATCAGCGCAATTTCTTCTGGAACCAACTTTAAATTGGACGAAGGAGGAGGCATCATTTCTTCAGGATCATTTGTGGTAATTCTATGGTAGATTTCAGATTTACCGGCATCGTTTGGGACGATGGCGAATTTACCAGGTGATTCCTTTAAGGCAGCAAACGCAGCTTCAGCTACATCTAGTCTAAGTCCTGCTTCACGTTTATTGGCATCAGGTCCATGGCAAGCAAAGCATTTGTCTGATAGAATGGGCCTGATATGAAAATTGTAACTGACTTGATCAATATCCTCGGTATGTACATCAACAGCACTAGGTTGAGTACAAGCTGAATTGAGCAGGATCATTGCGATAAACAGAAGATAGGTATACTTCATAATTTTCAATTAAAGCAAACTCGTGGTCTTAATTTATCAAAAAATTAATTAAATTAAAAAACTTTATGAAAAAAATTAAATAAGTAAAGAAGAGGGAAAGACAAAAAAAAATCCGGTGTTAGCCGGATTTTCAATTATTTTCTGATGATTGAAAAATCAAAAGTCTCTAGGAACTTAGTTGTAAAATTACCTTTCCTGAATTCAGGATCATCGAGAAGTGCAATATGGAAAGGAATAGTTGTCTTGATACCATCAATGACAAATTCCTCCAGAGCACGCTTCATCCTTACAATGACTTCCTCTCGACTTTGTCCTCTTACAATTAATTTGGCGATCATGGAGTCGTAATTCGGTGGGATTACATAGCCAGCATATACATGACTATCTACTCTTACACCTTTGCCTCCAGGAAGATGTAGATTAAGAATCTTGCCGGGGCTTGGTCTAAAACCATTAGAAGGGTCTTCGGCATTGATTCTACATTCCATGGCATACAATTTAGGGAAGTAGTTTTTACCCGAGATTTTTTCACCGGCTGCAACTTTGATCTGTTCTTTGATCAGATCAAAATCGGTAACTTCTTCAGTAATGGGATGCTCTACCTGAATTCTGGTATTCATTTCCATAAAGAAGAAATTGCGGTGTTTGTCAACAAGGAACTCAATGGTTCCAGCTCCTTCATAAGAGATCGCTTCAGCACCTTTAATCGCGGCCTTACCCATTGCTTCCCTTAGCTCATCTGTGATAAAGGGAGAGGGGGTTTCTTCTACAAGTTTCTGATGCCTTCTTTGGATAGAGCAGTCTCTTTCTGAAAGGTGGCAAGCTCTACCACTACTGTCTCCGACAATCTGTATTTCGATATGACGTGGTTCTTCTACAAATTTTTCTAGGTAAAGACCGTCATTTCCAAATGCTGCTCCTGATTCCTGCCTGGCATCATCCCATGCTTTTTTGAATTCATTTTCATGCTTGACGATACGCATCCCGCGTCCACCGCCACCGGCAGTAGCTTTTAAAATTACGGGATATCCCATTTCCTTGGCGATCTTTATGCCTTGATCCATGGATTCCAAAAGACCATCAGATCCTGGAATGGTAGGCACACCCGCCATTTTCATGGTTGCTTTAGCTGTAGCCTTGTCACCCATTTTGTTGATCATCTCAGGGCTGGCACCGATGAATTTGATTCCATACTCTTCACAGATTCTGGAAAATTCGGCATTTTCAGAGAGAAACCCGTATCCTGGATGGATGGCATCTGCGTTGGTGATTTCAGCTGCGGCAATAATGCGCGGGATGTTAAGGTAGGATTCACGGCTTGGAGCTGGTCCTATACAGACAGCTTCATCGGCAAAGCGTACATGCAAACTGTCTTTGTCCACTGTGGAGTAAACGGCAACTGTCTTGATCCCCATTTCCTTGCAGGTCCGGATGATTCTAAGCGCAATTTCTCCTCTGTTGGCAATAAGTATTTTTTTAAACACGATATTTCGGGTTGGTGGAAAAAAGATTAACCTGCTGGATCAACTAAGAACAGTGGCTGGTCATATTCTACCGGTGTAGCATTTTCAACAAGAACTTTAACGATTTTACCGGAAACTTCTGATTCAATCTCATTAAATAGCTTCATGGCTTCTATAATACATACTGTCTGACCCGCAGTGACAGTGTCTCCTACCTGAACAAATGACGGAGAATCCGGATTTGGGGTACGGTAGAAAGTGCCGATCATTGGAGATTTGATTTCAATGTATTTGGTGCTGTCTTCTTTTGGTGCAGAGGCAACTGTCTGCGCTGCAGGAGCAGGTGCGGGAGCTTGTTGCGGGGCTGTAGCTGCTACTGGTACAGGTGCGATTTGCACATGTTCCACTTTGGCAGCTGCGGATTCTGCATATTTCTTGATGGAAAGTTTAAACTCCTCCGTCTCGATTTTTACTTCTGCTAATCCTGAATTGGAGATAAAATCTATAAGTTCTTGAATTTCTTTTGCTTTCATGTTCATGTTTGGTTTAGTGTCTACCCCCACGTGGCAGGAATAGCCAATGTCAAAAGGAAGCAGGGTAATTTAGGCAATTTCCCTGCAATCTAAAATTATTTCACTCTTTCAGAATAGGATCCGTCTCTAGTATCTACTTTGATCATGATGTCCTGATCCACGAAAAGCGGAACCATAATGGTCGCGCCAGTCTCTAATGTTGCAGGCTTCATGGCATTGGTAGCGGTATCTCCTTTGATTCCTGGTTCTGTATATGTGATCATCAATTCGACAAAAGCTGGAAGTTCCACCGAAATTGGAGTTTCTGTCTCAGCATGGACAAGGATGTCCACCATTTGTCCTTCTTTAAGTAGGTTGGACCTTTCGATGAGTTTTTCTGGAATGGAAATCTGTTCGAATGTGTCCATATCCATGAAGTTGTAACCCATATCATCAGCATAGATGAACTGGTGGGGTCTTTTTTCAACTCTAGCAGTGGTGACTTTTTCACCGGCATTATAAGTCTTGTCAAGGACTTTTCCTGTGGTCAGGCTTTTTAATTTTGTCCTGACAAAAGCAGCACCTTTTCCTGGCTTCACATGTTGAAAATCCACTATGGTAAAGATGTCGTTGTTCATCTCCAGACATAATCCGGTTTTGAAATCTGCGGTACTTGCCATTGTATGATAGGTTAGTTTGTTTCTAGGTTATTTCGGGTCATATCCCCATTTTAATAATATCGAACCCCAAGTGAAACCGCCACCAAAGGCAGCCAAGACGATGTTGTCTCCTTTTTTCATCTGTGATTCGTAGTCCCATAGGCAAAGTGGGAGCGTGCCTGCAGTGGTGTTTCCATACTTTTCTATGTTCAGCATCACTTTTTCAGGGCCGAGCCCCATCCTGTTTGCGGTGGCATCAATGATGCGTTTATTGGCTTGATGGGGTACAAGCCATGCAATGTCTTCACTGCTAAGCTTGTTGCGTTCCATGATTCTTGCACCAACTTCAGCCATGTTGGTCACTGCAAATTTGAATACAGTAGAGCCTTCTTGAAAAGCATAATGTTCTCTAGCTGCTACTGTTTCTACAGTGGCAGGCCTTCGGCTTCCTCCTGCTTTCATGTGCAGGTATGGGGCACCTGAACCATCTGCATGAAGTAGGGAATCCATTATCCCCAGTTCTTCAGTGGTAGGTTCTAGCAAAACTGCTCCTCCACCATCCCCAAAAATGATGCAGGTAGCCCTATCTTGATAATCAATGATAGAAGACATTTTGTCCGCACCTACAATGATGACTTTCTTGTGCATTCCCGTCTCTATAAATTGACTGCCCATGGTCAAGGCATACAGAAATCCCGAACATGCGGCTGAAATATCAAAACTGAAACTGTTTTTGGCGCCTACTCCATCAGCAATGATATTGGCTGTAGCTGGAAAAGGCATATCCGGAGTCACGGTGGCGCAAATAATGAGGTCTATATCTTCCGGGTTGGTATTGGTTTTACTCAGTAATCCTTTTACAGCATTGATTCCGATTACGGAGGTGCCTTGATCTTCACCCTTGAGGATTCTCCTTTCTTTGATTCCTGTCCTGGTGGTAATCCATTCGTCGTTGGTATCTACCATGGTCTCCAGTTCCCTATTGGTAAGGATATAATCAGGTACCCAACCATGGACTCCCGTAATCACTGCTCTAGTTTTTTTCATTAAAGGTTTATTTTGACCTGATGTGGAAGCACCACATGTTTTCAAGATTTGTTTTTTGGCTGATTTGATGCTGCCAACGGTATTCCGATGAGCTCGCAAAATTATCTAAAATGTGCTTTTCAACAAAGCTTTTTGTTTTAACTCTCGATATTGGATGATGGGTAAAGGTTTATTGTCATAAAAAAATCCATCCCACTAGGTGGAATGGATTCTTGATGAAAAGCAGTGCAGCTATTAAGCCTGAACTTCTTTATCAATAACAACCTGACCTTTGAAGTAAAGTTTGCCGTCAAGCCAGTAAGCCCTGTGGGGAAGGTGAAATTCACCTGTAGTAGGACACTGAGTAAGACCTGGAGCAGTCAACTTATAATGAGTTCTTCTTTTGTCTCTTCTGGTTTTGGAAATTTTCCGTTTAGGATGTGCCATTTCTATACTATGTTTAGATTATTCTTTTTGCTTCAAATTTTTTAAAATATCCCATCGGGGGTCAGACTTTTCAGGAGCAGGTTCTGTTGCTTCCGAATCATCATCTTCATTTTCATCATCTTCTTCGTCATACTCTGAATCGCCATCCCGGTACACAATACTACCTTCTCCTTCAAATTCATCTTCGTCCATCTCGTCGATGTAATCCGGATGAATTTTTTTGGCAGGGATGGCCAAAAGGATGAACTCATAAATCAGCTGCGCTACATTTATCGTGGCTGTGTCCTTTGTTATCATGAACACATCCTCACTGATTTCCTCTTCTACAGGACCGTATTTATAAAGTACCTTCTCAGTTACTCTTATCGGCTGATTAAAGATTTCAAGACTCCTGTCACAGGTCAAAGCTACCGTCCCGTTGATCAGAAAGGAAGCTTCCATGACAGAGGAAGTTTTCTCCATTTCAATCTTT
Organism: Cyclobacteriaceae bacterium; assembly: GCA_036782195.1. Taxonomy (GTDB): domain Bacteria; phylum Bacteroidota; class Bacteroidia; order Cytophagales; family Cyclobacteriaceae; genus DAIPZN01. Next base: position 86,043 of record DAIPZN010000001.1, read on the forward strand.
GCGGTAAGATTGGCTCCGTTGACCCAATCGTCGGCTTCATAAAATCTGAAGAACTCATCTTTGACATCAAAAGAAAAGCTGTGATGGCCCTCTTTTAATTTTATGACATCAATATTGTAATATCTTAAGAACTTCACGACTCCTCCTACTAATTCAAGACCGCAAATTTAGAGATTCTGTTTAGAAAAATAAAATTTGCCCATAATTTATTTTGAAATACCCCGACAAGCTATTATTCAAGGTACAATTGCCTTTAAACAACTTCCTCTTCCCAGTTGCTTTTTTGTCTGATGATATCATAAGCCTGCATAATGGCAGCACGCATTGAGCCTTCATCTGCCATATTTTTTCCTGCAATGTTGTATGCTGTACCATGGTCAGGTGAAGTCCTGACAATCGGCAGTCCTGCTGTAAAATTGACACCGGATTCAAAAGCCAAAGTCTTGAATGGAATCAAACCCTGATCGTGGTACATGGCAAGTATGCCATCGAACTTTTTCTGGTGCATCATTCCAAAGAACCCATCAGCAGGATAAGGACCGAAGACAAAATGCCCCTGATCCTTAAATTCCCTTATGGTAGGTTTGATAATCTGTTCTTCTTCCGAACCCAACAGCCCATCCTCACCTGCATGAGGGTTGAGCCCCATTACAGCGATCCTAGGCTTATTGATGCCAAAATCACTGCGCAGAGATTCCAGCATGATAGAAAGCTTCGTTCTGATGCTTTCCGGAGTTATTCTTTTGGCTACTTCATGTAAGGGTACATGGCCTGTCACCAATCCTACCCTGAAATCTTCTGCAACCATAAACATCAGACTGTCTTTCACACCAAAAGCCTCAGTAAGGTATTCAGTATGGCCAATAAAGTTGTTCTCCGGGCTATTGATGTTGTTTTTGTTTAATGGAGCAGTGACCAAAGCGTCAATTTTTTCCAACTTCAAGTCAGTGATGGCCTTGTCAAGAGCAGCAAGGGCCAACTTACCGGCCTCTTGTGTTTCTACCCCCGGAATAACTTCAGGGCATTCATCTACCACGTTGATCACGTTTATTTTTTTGTGGTGAACCTCATCGATACTCCTGATTTGCATGAAGTTGAAATCCTCCATTTCCATTTGCTTCCTATAAAAAGTCAGGGCTTTGCCGTGGGCATAGATGACTGGTGTGATGAGCTTATGCAGCCTGTTGTCCATAAGTGCTTTCATGGTCACTTCGGCTCCGACACCGTTAATGTCTCCTATACTGATGCCTATGACAGGCTTGTTTTTCCTTTGGGTCATCAAAATGGGTTGTTAGGTTTAATCTTGCCAAGAAAAGAATCCTTATCTGTCCTACCTACAGCTTGAAGCTGACTTCTAATCTTCAATGGCTACTAACTGCCAAATCAAATATAATAGTAGTCCTTTGTGATAATTCTCTTATTTTTGAGCTGCAATTTATATAAAATAATCGGAGTATAGCATATGGATAAGGTCAAACCCAAAAAACACCTAGGGCAGCATTTTCTGACGGATTTGGGTATTGCAGCAAATATTGCTAAAGCCGTTACCGGTCATGGTGGGATCAAAAAAGTCCTGGAAATTGGTCCCGGTATGGGAGTATTGACTGACTTTTTACTTCAAGGGGACTGGGATCTTTACCTAGTCGATATTGACGTTGAGTCAATCGGATATCTGCATCAAAAATATCCCCAATTAGGGGAGAGGATCATAGCCGCTGATTTTCTAAAAAAAGACTTCTCAGAAATATTACCGGATCAATATGCCGTCGTAGGTAACTTCCCTTACAACATATCTTCCCAGATCTTTTTTAAGGTTTTGGAAGTAAGACAACAGGTGACTGAGGTAGTCTGTATGTTGCAAAAAGAGGTGGCGCAGCGTATTGCTTCTCCCAAAGGAAACAAAGACTATGGGATTTTGTCTGTGCTTTTGCAGGCTTTTTATGATATTGAATACCTTTTTACAGTTCCACCAGGGGTTTTCAATCCTCCACCTAAAGTTCATTCAGGTGTGATCCGGTTGAAGCGGAATGATGTCGCTAAACTTCCATGTGATGAAAAACTCTTTTTTAGAGTCGTCAAACAAGGTTTTGCGACTAGGAGAAAAACACTGAGAAACTGTCTCAAATCGATGGGGATTTCTCCTGAACTCAATGAAGATCCAGTGATGGATAAAAGAGCAGAGCAGCTGGATGTCCAGGAATTTATCGAACTAACTCTTAAACTTCAAGCATCTTGGAACCCATAAAATCATTTGAACTATCCAAAGAGTACCTGGAGAGTCTCAGAGAGGGCATAGAAACTCAAGACAATGCCTTTATCCGGGATTCACTTGAAGGTGTAAATGTAGCGGATATTGCAGCCATTCTTGATGAGCTGAATATGGATGAGGCACTATATGTGCTCCGTCTGTTGGAGCCCGTAGTTTCCGCTGATATTTTGATCGAATTGGATGAGGATTCCCTTATAAAGGTTATCAGGGAAATGGAGCCGTTAGAACTGGCAGCCCTAATTGATCAAATGGAATCTGATGACGCGGTAGATATTCTGATCCTTATGCCGATCAAGGAAAGGGAAGAGGTCATCAGTCACCTGCAAGAAAAAGAAAAATCAGCAAATATTCTGGACCTGCTCCGGTATGATGAAGACACAGCAGGTGGTTTGATGGCCAAGGAATTTATCAAAGCCAATAAGAACTGGAACGTGGTTCAGACCATTGAGGAAATCCGCAGACAAGCAGAGAAAGTAGAAAAAATATATTCTATCTATGTGGTGGACAACAAACAGCACCTGCTGGGAAGGGTATCACTAAAGCGGATTATCTTGGCAGCCTCAGATACAAAAATTGCTGATATCTATGATCCGGACATCATTTCTGTTCCAACCTATATGGATGGAGAAGATGTAGCTGAAATCATGCGAAAATATGACCTTGAATCCGTACCTGTGGTCAATGCCAAACAAAAACTGCTTGGCCGGATTACCGTAGATGATATTTTGGACTTGATAAGGGAACAATCAGAAGAGGATATCCAAGCCATGACTGGTTATTCCGATGATGTTGAGGAATCTGATAGCGTTTTTAAAATCAGCAAAGCAAGGCTTCCATGGCTATTGATCGGTGTGGTGGGTGGTCTTATGGGGTCTAGGATTATCGGATTGTTTGAAGATGGCTTGAGTAAGTATATAGCACTGGCCTCCTTTATTCCATTGGTGGGAGCTACTGGTGGGAATGTAGGAATACAATCCTCCTCACTCGTGGTTCAGACGCTTGCTTCCAAATCTGTTTTTGACGACACTCCTTGGCAAAGATTTATAAAAGGTCTTCTGATAGCTTTAGTCAATGGACTTGTGGTGGGTGTTTTTGTATTCGGAGTGGTGTATTTCATTTATGGATTTGATGCTATATTCGGGGTTACCGTAGGACTTGCGCTATTTTGTGTCGTCCTTTTAGCATCTTTTATGGGAACTGTTACTCCTTTAGCACTCAATCGTTTTGGTGTTAATCCCGCTATTGCATCAGGACCTTTTATAACCACTGCAAATGATCTGATAGGTCTAGCTGTTTATTTTTTGGTCGCTATGATGTTGCTGGAGCTTTGATACCTCTATTATCCAATGCACATGTTATGAAGAAAGTGTTGATTATAGATGAAATGCACCTTTCAATCATTCCTCTCCTGGAAGCGGAGGGATATGAAGTGGATTACAGACCTCATATTAAGCGGGAAGAAATTCTGGATATTGTTGGGGATTATAACGGATTGATCATCAGGTCTAAGACCCCGATGGATAAAGAACTGCTGGAAAAAGCAACTCAACTCAGGTTTATAGGAAGAGCTGGGGCAGGACTAGACAAAATCGACCTTGATTATTTAGCTGAAAGAGGTATAAACCTGTACCATGCTGCAGAAGGCAATAAAGATGCGGTTGGTGAGCAGGCTATCGGGATGCTGCTATCTCTTTTTAACCATATTTCCAAAGCTGATCAAGAAGTAAGAAAAGGTATCTGGATCCGTGAAGCCAATAGAGGAGAAGAACTTCAGGGAAAAACTGTAGGTATCATCGGTTTTGGAAATATGGGACAGGCTTTTGCAGAGAAACTGACGGGTTTTGGTGTAAGAATTCTGGCTTATGATAAATATAAAACCGGTTTTGGAACTGCCCATGTTGAGGAAGTTGCTTTGGAAAGCCTGATGGAGGAGTCAGATATCCTAAGTCTGCATATTCCTTTAACTTCAGAAACACGGAATTTCCTGACATTAGACTTTATCAGAAAGTTCAAAAAACCTTTTTATCTCATCAATACTGCTAGGGGAGAGATCGTCACCTTTGATACACTTAATGTAGCTCTGGACGAAGGTTTGCTTCTAGGAGCAATCCTAGATGTATTGGAAAATGAAAAATTCAATACCTATAGCAATTCCCAAAAAGAAGCATTTGAGCGTCTTGCTAAAAGAACAAATGTGGTATTTAGCCCACATATTGCTGGCTGGACCAATCAATCCTATGTAAAAATTAATGAAGTGCTGGTGAAAAAGATAAAATCCGGAAGTAAAGCGTTATCTTAAGATCCTCAGGGTTAATTGCCTAAAGATTCTTAATCGCCAAAATGGATTTATCACTGTACAAAGTACACTAAGCCTTACTTTTTCCACGGAATATTGTTTTGTGGGTGAGTAATGCTTATCTTTGTGCCATACAAATAGCAAATGCATTGAAGAGACGGTTTCAGAAATGAGACCGTTCTTTTATTTTTCATAGGCCTATTAAATTTATCATGCAATGGGAAACATACAATATTACACCGAAGAAGGATTAAAGAAGTTGAAAGATGAACTTCACGAGTTGAAGACTAAGGGAAGAATCGACATTGCAAAGCAGATAGCAGAAGCAAGGGACAAAGGGGATTTAAGTGAAAATGCCGAATATGATGCTGCTAAAGACGCTCAAGGCCTCCTTGAACTCAAAATAGCCAAGCTTGAAGCCATTGTAGGCAATGCCAGGGTGATGGACAATTCCAAAATGGATGCTTCCAAAGTGGGTATACTAAGTACCGTAAAGATAAAAAATGTAAAAAACGGCATGACTGTATCTTATACGCTGGTTTCCGAGGAAGAAGCCGACCTCAAAGCAGGCAAAATATCTTTAGCTTCTCCCTTTGGAAAGGGACTTGTGGGCAAAGGCAAAGGAGAAATCGCACAGATCAATGCTCCTGCTGGTGTCATGGAGTTTGAGATCTTAGACATCACTTATTAACATATTCAACTTCCCGAAGGTCAATCTTTCGGGATTTTTTTTAGGCCTATGTCAACGATATTTACCAAAATCATCAATAGAGAAATCCCGGCAGAGATTGTTGCCGAGGACGATAACTACATCGCATTCCTGGATATCATGCCCTTGGTCAAAGGCCATGTGCTGGTGGTGCCCAAAAAGGAAGTGGATTATATTTTCGACCTGCAACCGGATATGCTATCAGGGCTTTTTGTATTTGCTCAAAAAGTAGCAAAAGCGATAGATCGGACTATTAAATGTACCAGAGTAGGTGTTGCAGTAATCGGATTGGAGGTTCCGCATG
>DAIPZN010000002.1:0-37721 GCA_036782195.1 Cyclobacteriaceae bacterium
GTATTAAAAACCAATAATTCAATATATAATTTTGGATATTAGAATCAGATTCCTAATTTTGGATATGTCAAACAACGAAAGACAGCAAATTATCACTCTTCATGGTTCTTTTCTTTTTACACTCTTTGGATTTTTAACTTTAAAATTTTTAGTGTCAGTAAAATAATTTTTAACACTGCTTATTCGCCCAATTACCCTTCCATTAAGGAAGGGTTTTTTTATTTATGGCACATACTTAAATTCGTCTCCATTATGGAGCATATCTCAGAAGCATCATTAGCGGTACTACCTCTTATCCAGAAATTGGCCATGTCTATTTGGCCTCAAACCTTCAGTGCAATTTTGACACAAGCGCAAATCACCTACATGTTGGACCTTTTTTACAGCATTCCTGCGCTTGAAACCCAAGTTTCCGAAAAAGGTCACTGTTTTTTAGTTTTCCATGAAAATAGAATCCCCCTGGGATTTGTTTCATACCAACTCAATGCTGAAGAAAATAAAACCAAAATCCACAAGTTATATGTACTTCAAGAAGCCCAAGGCAAAGGCATAGGCAAAAAACTCATCCAAAAAGTGACTCAAATTGCCCAAGAAAATCGCAATCAGGCACTTTTCTTAAATGTCAACAAATACAACTTATCCGCAATTTCCTTTTATGAGTACATGGGTTTCCGCAAAACAAAAGAAGAGGTTATAGAAATCGGTGCAGGCTATGTTATGGATGATTATGTAATGGAACAACAATGCTAAAGCTTATATAAAGCTGAATTGCAGGTATTTTATCTTTTCACCTTTGTCGCTGAATATCTTTTCATACTTCGTTTTGATCCCATGATGTGCATCTTTATAAGGTGAATCATAGAAGTCATGTGTGGCAATATGAATTAGAGTATCTGCCCTTTGCTTTACCTGATCCAATGAATAGTCAAAAAGCCCGGTGTTATCTGTTTTAAAATGAATCAGCCCGTCTTTTTTAACTAGCTTCTTATACATTTCCATAAACTTTGGAGAGGTAAGCCTTCTTTTTTCATCTCCATCTCGTGGAAATGGATCTGGAAATGTAATCCATAATTCATCAATTTCTTCTGCCACAAAAAATTCTTCAAGTCTTTGGATTTGCGTTCTCAAAAAAGCCACATTGTGTAATCCTTCAGAGATTGCAATGGTACTTCCTTTCCAAATCCTAGCCCCTTTGATATCTACACCAACAAAATTTGCCTCTTGAAAATGTCTGGCCAAACCAACAGTGAATTCACCTCTTCCACAAGCCAACTCTACCACTAGGCTATTGGAATTTCCAAACTGATGGCTTTTCCAGTTGCCTTTAATTTTGGTGAAAATTTCCTTTCCTTCTTGAATTACATTACGGTTGATGTCATTCTCCTGGAATCTCTGCAGCTTCTTTCTGCTCATAACTTATAGATGGTTGATTTCGGCTACTACAAATGTACTGCCTCCAATAAATATCATGTCTTTGCTTCCTGCCCTACCTAAGGCTATTTGAATGGCTTCATTGACATCCGCCACTACTTCCCCATTTAATCCTTTATTTTGGGCTAAAGTTGCAAGCTGCTCAGCAGGCATGGCTCTAGGAATGTTGGCCTGACAGAAAAAGTATTGGGCTGAAATAGGTAATTGTTCTAAAACCTGTGAAATATCTTTATCCTGAACCATACCTAGGACTACCCACAACTTTTCAAAATGCTGTTTTTTTATTTGTGCGACTACTTCTCTGATTCCATCCAGATTATGTGCTGTGTCGCAAATCATTAGCGGCTCCTTACCCAATACCTGCCAACGCCCCTTCAATCCTGTCATGGTGGACACTTCTGATAGCCCGCGCTGCATATGTGGTATGGTAATGTTCCATCCTTGCTGTTGAAGTTGCATGAGCGAAAAAATGATGCCGGGAAGATTATATCGTTGATACTCTCCCTTTAGATCAAAATTAAGAGGCCATTGCACATCACCTGAGATGACCACGTGGGTCTGTCTTGAACCTGCTGATACCGGAATAAGTTGCACCAGATCTTCTGCAAAATATATAGGTGCATGCTGTTCATTAGCGACTGATTCAAAAACAGCTGTGGTCTCCGGCTGTTTCCGGCTGATTACAACGGGAACCTGGTTTTTAATTATCCCTGCCTTCTCCCTGGCAATGTCAGGTAAGGTATTGCCCAAGAACTGCATGTGATCCCATCCTATGTTGGTGATCAGGGAGAGTATTGGGGTAATTACATTGGTACTGTCCAATCTTCCTCCCATTCCTACTTCAATGACTGCAATATCCACCTGCTCTTTGCCAAAATACCAAAAAGCCATGGCTACAGTCATTTCAAAAAAGCTGGGTTTCAGATCATCCAAAACGGCTTTATTGGCAGAAACAAAATCTACCACTGCGGCCTGGCTGATCTCCTCTCCATTGATTTTGATCCGTTCTGTAAATGATTTGAGATGAGGTGAAGTATATAAGCCAACCTTGTAGCCAGCGGCCATCAATACTGCACAGATGGCATGGCTGCTGCTGCCTTTTCCATTGGTCCCTGCCACATGGACAGATGGGAATCGATCTTGTGGGTTACCAAGATGCGCACAAAGCTGTAGGGTATTGGTAAGATCTTTTTTGAATGCAGACGCACCTACGCGCTGGAACATCGGCAAAGCATTGAACAGGTAGTCCAACGTCTGGAGATAATCCATGGATCAGTCTACTTTAATAATGAATGTAATTTTACCTGAAGAATATTCAGCAGCAGGGTTGCCACTTTGTCTTTTGAAGTTGATCTGGTTGACAACAGTTCTATAATAAGCTAGAACCTCATTGGACACATTATATTCCAGAGGTACTGCTTGAGCAATACGTCCATTATCATCAACAGTTATCCTGAAAACAATTCTTCCATTTCTGGTAGAGACATTATCCCTAATGTTAGGTGTAGAGGCAAACTCCCAACCAGCAAGTTCAAGTCCTATACCGGATGAAGGTCCAGGAGTCCCGGTACCTGTACCTGATCCCATTAGTGCCCTTCCATCAACAGTACCTGTGGGCTTTCCTTCATCTCCTTTTTGGTTGGAAGAGCCTTGGGCACTACCTGCTGCTGGCTGAGAGCCAGATCCGCTTGTTCCTCCCGCTCCGAAAATGGCACGCCTATCTACGACAGGCTTTTCTTCAGCTTTAGTTGTGGTTTTTTCAGCTTCAGCCGTAGAAGGCTTTGTTACAGTCTCCGTAGCTTTTTTGACGGGTGTCGGTTCCTTAGCCGCTACAGTAGGTTTTTCAGCACCTTTGATAGGACTTGGGGTAACCGCTTTTGCTTCATACTCTGTTTTGGCCGGAGTGGTCCTTGGTTTTGCGGCCTCGGTCTTGGGTTGGGTAACAGGCACTAATGCTTCTGTAGGCTTTGGAGCTTGCTCACCGGGGGCCGGCGCTTCGGTATTTGCAGTCTGAGCTTCTGAAGGAGGCGCTGTAGTCTGTCTGTTGCCACTCCCTAGATCAGAAAATCCCAAATTCAGTTCCATGCCATATTTGGGCAAGGGGGGAATTTGCTCTTTCCATACGACAATGAAGTATATCGCAAGCAAAACCAGCACATTGACGATAACCGTAATGATGAGGGCCTTTCTTTTGTTTTCTGCTTCTTGGCTGTCGCCTTCCCAGATATGCATGTTGGTCTTATTTGTATGGTTTTGTGGCAATGGACACATTGGCTTCTAATCCCGCAGCAATCCCACCGATTTCTACCAGATACTCTACAGGGACTTCTTTGTCAATATGAAGGACAACTTGCCCTTTTTTATCTTTCAAGAGTGTAGTGAGTTCATTTTTTACCTGATCTCTATTGACTACTCTATCATTAACGGAAAACCGAAGGTCTTTGGTTACCGTCACCGTTACTTCTTGCATGATAATGTCAGATGCTTCGCTGGAAGGTAAGTTGACAGGTAGCCCTGAAGGGGTGATAAAGGAAGATGTCAACATGAAGAAGATCAACAACAGAAAGATAATGTCTGTCATTGATGACATGCTGAATGCCGCATCCACTTTATGTTTAGATTGCAATGCCATCTTATTTATCCTGTAATAGGTCGATGAATTCTACAGATGTGTATTCCATGCTGTGTACCAGCTTGGATACCTGTGTCACCAGGAAATTATATCCCAGATATGCGACAATACCGACAACCAATCCAGTTGCAGTAGTGATCATCGCTTCATAGATACCTGTTGAAAGCAATTTAGGTGAAACCATACCTTCTTCCTGCGCCACACCAATAAATGCCCTAATCATACCTGCTACTGTACCGAGGAATCCGATCATAGGAGCAGCTCCGGAAACAGTTGCCAATAAGCCGAGGTTTTTCTCCAGCTTGTAAATTTCTATTTTACCCACATTTTCTATGGATACTTCAATGTTTTTAAGAGGGCTGCCAATACGCTCTAAACCTTTGGAAATCATGTTGGCCACAGGGGTATTATCACCCTGGCAAAGCATTTTTGCTTTGTCAATCTGACCCCCCTGAACAAGAATCTTGATTTGGTCCATGAGGTGCTTTGGCGATTTACCTGCTTTGCGGATCGTTATTAGCCTTTCCACAAATATGAAAACAGCCAATACGAAAAGAATGTAAAGTGGAATCATCATGTATCCACCTTTGATCATCAAATCTAATAAGCCAATGCTTGGCTTAGTGCTTTCCATCATAGAAAGGCTATCGACAACCATCTGGCTGTCAGTACTCAACGTTTGTGCTAGAATCATATTAATATTTCAAAACCCATAAAGATTCACCAAATTCGCCCCTAGCCTTTTCCAAGGCATTGGTGGCTGCCTGAAGATCAGCATACTTTGCGATCGATAAGCGGTAATTCCTGGACTCCCCAAAAGGATGAATCAGGTAAACGTCCCTTTGACCATCTTGGTACTTCAGGGCTTCACTTTTTGCAATTGTTTCATTGGGTAAACTACCCACTATAATATAATATTGTGGTGCCCCGCTTCTTTCTTTCATCTCTATAAGCTGACCTTTAACCACATTGGCCTCTTGTACGGCAGGACTTTCTATTGCTGCTGGTGCTGCCAATTCAATTTCCTCAACTTCTTCTACTGCTTCTTCCTCCACTGTCTCTTCTTCCACTTCATCTACAGGAGTCAGTTCAATGGGTGGTGAGGCAATTGTCCCTTCATTTAGAGGTTCAAAATAAAGGAAATAAGCCATCGCTCCGAGTATCACGACAAGCAACAAAATCATAGAAATGAGCACAGGTAAGTGATTCGACTTATGGTGTGCTTTTTCCTCTTGGATTCTTGGCAATGGCTGTGGCTCAAGGGTTGATTTGCTTAAGCTTGAGCTTCCCTTTTCCTCTTTTTGCAGTTTTGGTTTCACCCTTTGTTGCAAAAGAGAAACCTCTACAAAAGGAAATCCATAATCTTTATCTGATTCTGGGGTTAAACGCTTATTTTCCAAATCCGTCATGAGGCAGATGATTTAAGGATACGAAACTAAGACAAATGCAGGAAACCGCAAAAATCGCTTTTACCATATTCATTTAGAACCTCATCGTTGCACCGACAATTCCTTGAATTCCCCTTACCGGGTAGTTCATAAAACGCTGGTTTGTTCGATTCAGTAGGTTGTTGCCAATGGCAAAAGCCGAAATGCGGTCGGTAATTTGGTAATCTACTTTTAACTGTAAATCTAATATCGCAGGTAAGACAGTAACGGATTCATTGCTGAGATAATAACCCTGAATTCCACCCATGAGATTGGCATTGACTTGAACCAACCATTTATCTCCTGGAGTAAAGTTGTTGTTGACAGACAATACCCACTCCGGTCTCTGAAAGGCAGCAGCCAAGGTTGTCGTATTGTATTGGTAATAGTTGGCTGAAGCAAGAAGCTTGTACCAGCCCATGTATTCCCAATCGATTTCTGCAACATAATTGATAACTCTTGTATCTGTATCATAGAGCAGATTAAACCTCAAACTGTCTGTTGCACTGTTACCATAGAAGTGCATGTTGGCAAACTTACCTACATTGAATCCAGCTTTGTAATTGATTTCACCATTGATGGTTCCTTTGACACCAGCTGAAGCTTGATAATTCTGTATCGTGTTCAATAACCTCTCACTAGGACCCAAAAACTGGTTTTCCATTACAAAATCATGATAGGTTTTCCTGATCACATCACCTTCAAAGCCTGCATAAACACCAAATTCATCAGTCAACATGTAGTGCGCATGGATATTGGGAAAGATATGGAAATCAGATCGCTTATTCAGTGTTACGTCATTTTCAAATACCATATTTGCACCTGCAAGTATCTTGAGCCCTTCTTTGTGGTAGGTCAATGTAGGGCTGACTTTAAAATAATTCCTTTTGATATTGGAATAAAATAAATCAGAGGGATTGGTCAGTGAAAGCCCTATGCCTAAGTCTGCCTTTAGATAGTCGTCAAACCAATAATCTGTACGCCCTTTTATTTCCAGTTCGGATTCTGATGCCTCATAGTTGTCCCCGAACCTGCGCACGCCAACTCTGAGATCATAGTTGGGGCCGTCGTTCTTTTCTATATTCTGAATCCCTCCATTGAGCTTAAAGGTCTTTAGGATGTTCTGGGAAGGAATGTAATTTTCTAGAAAAGGGTTTGCAGGATCATAACCATAGAAATTGAATCTATGGTGGTCATAATCTACGCCTCCATAAATTTGTATAAAATCACGGTAAAGCGTCCCGTCTACCCCTACACTTGTCAAAGCCTCCCCTGAGTTTTTACCACCTACAGGACCTGTTGCAAAGCTTTCGTGCTTCAATTTTGCACCAAAGTTATAATCACCTTCTTCCCAGCTATTGAATCTTCCTTCAATTAAAGGAGACCCATAATTGCCATATCCGAGACGGGCAAAGCCTGAATAGATATCATCATCTTTTTTAGGAAATTGCTTTTGTGCTGCTTCAGGTTTAATTTCTACAGGAGCCAAACTCAGGAAGAAAGGTTTTACTTCATAATTGAAGCTGCTGCTACTTTTTGGTACTGGCAGCACGGGAATTCTTTCAAATTGTCTTGGCTGTTTTGGCAAAGTCAACACCCTGTCCTTACGGATGATGAATTCCTGATCCTTTACTTCTCCTTTTTGTTGTGCCGATGCATTGGTTACCACTGCTGCAAAGCCAAACATAATGGCCAATCCAGCCCAAATCTTAGATTTATAAGTCATATGTAAACTTTTCATTGCGCAGATCATTTGATTTTGGACAGTCTTTCGGTTGCCATTTTTCTTATTTCAGGATCTGTGCTTCCTTCTACAATAGATTCTAGGGTAGCTTTTGCCTGGAAGTTTTCATTCATCTTGGTGTAATTATCCGCCAACAGGATGAATGACCTTCCATACCAGTAGGCATGGGAAGAAAATGGTCCTGAGAAATCAAATATCGCATCATTGGATTGCGCATAGTTACCTTTATTGTGGTAGCTTTCTGCCAATAGGTAAAGGCCTTCTGCTCCATGTACGGTCTTATATTCATTGATCAAGGTGACCAACACATCCTCTGCAGCCTTTGAATTTGAGGATTTGAAATAAGCCTTTCCTTTTAGCAACAAGGCTTCGGGAATAGCATCTGCTGTCACACTTCCAAGACCTATGATTCTGTCAGCATATACCACCGCTGAATCAAACCTATTGGTATTGTAATGGGCCTGCATCAAACCGTTGAAAGCTTCAAGCTCTTCAATCTTGTTTCGTGCATTTCTAGCAGCTTCTCTATGATATGGTATGGCCTTGGTATAATTGCCTTTTTCCGATTCAATCTGCGCAATACGCTGAACAGCCCTCAAACGTTGAGGAGACTCCCGTTCTTTGTCTATCAGGTAGAAAGAGGCCAAGGCCTGATCTTTTTTACCAGATCTATATTGGGCATCTCCTATGAAAAATGTAGCCTCAGCCCTATTGGCTGCCTGAGGATAATTTTTCAAATAATCTTCAAATGCACGGATTGCCTGATCCCAACTGTTGTTGAAAAACAAACTCTTCGCTGCTTCAAATTCCAGGTTCTGAACACTTTTATTATCAGGGTTGGCGCTTCTGTACCTAGCAGACAGTTGGGAAAATTCCGAAGATCTTCCCTGTAGCGCAAGTGCCTCTTGTAATCCGATCAATGCTGCCTCGGCATTAGACGAATTGGGGTGATTCTGAAGAATGCGCTTATAGTCATCTATTGTAGCATTATAATTCTGTAGCGAGAAATTGGCCACTGCCCTACCTTCAAGCGCAAAAGGTATGAAAGGAGAATTAGGTTTTGAACTGATCAGTCTGCTAAATCCGTCTCTTGCCTCAGCATATTTACTCTGTTCCATATTGATCTGGGATTTCTGAAACAGTGCATCCTCAAGATAAAGGCTGTTTGGGTAATTGTTGATCAATTGGTTGAGTTGGGTAATGGCTTCGTCATTTCGGCTTTGAAAGTTGAAAATTACTCCGCTTCTGAAATAAGCATAATCCACGTATTGGCTGTTTTCCCTTATGGCTCTTTGAAATGCAGCCTGTGCTTCCTGAAACTTCTTTTGGACATAATAGGTGTCCCCTAATCTGATAAGGGCCTCATCATAATTTTCCCTATCCTGCCTATTCTGCATCCGGTCCACATAGGTTCTAAATTGGCCTTCTGCTCTTCCATATTGTTCAAGGTTGAACAGCGTATAGCCAAGACCATAGTAGGATTTTAGCAGAAATGGATTGTTGGCATTGGGTCTGGAATTTTGAACAGCCTCATAAGATCGAATCGCCGAAGGAAGATTATCTTTAGCAGCAAAGTTCTCTCCTTTCCAAAAATGGGTTTCTACAACAAGTTCCTTGTCTACTGGGGTACTGAGTGACTTGTCAAAGTAGGTTGTTGCCAGATCAAACTTCTTGTCTCTGTAATATACAATTCCCTGATAAAAGGTGATGCGCTGATAAGCTGCATTGATGCGCTCAGACTTCCGAGGCATTTTTTCAATTTGCTCAATTGCCCTTAGGTAATTGTTGGTATTGATCAAGGCGTCTGTCAGAAGATTTTCAGCATCTCTTGCATAAGTACCTCTTGGATAAGTATCCAAATAAGCATCTAAGGCATTGACTGCATCTTGAAAACTGCCCTTTTCCAGATTGACTTTGGCATAATTATAAAGCGCCTCTTCTTTGATTTTTGGATCAGCATCACTTTTGTAAGCTGCCTGAAAACTGGTTGAGGCAAATTGCGTATTGCCCAATTTCAGATAGGAATGTCCTAAATAGTAACTGGAAACCTGACCAAGTTGATCGTTGTCCACAGCAGTTACTTTGAAATAATCAGTTGCCCTTTGATAATTTTTAATTTCAAATTGTGCCACTCCTGCTTTATAAATTTGGGCTTTGGTCAGATTGCCTTTTCTCGCATTGACAAACGCATCATAATTTAAAGCTGCTTTGGCAAAATCTCTTTTCTCAAAATATGCCTCTGCCAGATACAAATGGATCTCTTCTTTTCTATCCAATGTCTTCCTATTGGCCAGTACAGGCTCAGCATAAGCAATAAGCTCATCATACAGACCCTGTCTGTAATAGAGGCCGGCTAGCATGTATGGTACTCTGTTGGCATAGAAACTGGATTTTTCAGCTTCTTTAAAATCCTTTATAGCCTGCTCGTAATTACCGGATTCCATTGCTATAAAACCTGCATAATAATGTGCATCTGCTTTATATTGGTTAGGCTGGCTTTTGACTTGGTTGAAATAGGTCAGGGCATTTCTGTTGTCTTTCAACTGGAAATAGGAGTACCCAGTCTTAAACTGCACGTCGGCACGTTGCTCAGGCCAAATTTTGTTGAGGTCAACTTTCTTGTATGCTGGTATGGCTTCCTTATAATTCCTTTTATCAAAAAAGAAATCACCCAGAAGGTGGGCAGCTTCATTTGCTTTAGGATGATCAGAATAGTTGCGGATATAGGCATACATCAAATCAGAACCTCCAGGATTGTCGATCTTTAGGGAAGAAACAGCATGGTAAAAATCCACATAGGCTTTTTCTTTCCCGGAAATATCCTTCAACTCTTCGAATTCATACTTTGAGGCACTGAAAAGGTGCTTCTCGTACAATTCAAAGTTGTCATCAATAACTCGGGTTTGGCTTTGTTGGTATAAGGTGGATTGGGAAAATAGCGGCAAGGATATGCCAAAGGTCAACAGTAAAACAAGGTTTTTCTTCATGTGGGATCCTGCTGATTAATGCATGATTTTAAATATGAGTTCTCGTAGGTTTTCGGCATCATCCATCCCTCCTGCATCTACGCCTTTAGAACGTAAATCGGCCTGATAAATGTATGTGAGGCAATCAATAACCTTGCCTAAAGGATAATTTTTTGCAGCTACACGATATTCTTTTACAAAGTAGGGATTAATGGCCAAAACTTTGGCAAGGTCTGCATCACTTGCTCCAGGTTTTCCATGAATCAAGGCTACTTTGGAGAAATAGTTGAATATCAAGGAGATCATTGGAATAAGTGGGTGACTTTTGGGATTCATTGCAAAATAATGAATTATTTTATTCGCTTTCAATACATCTTTCATCCCAATGGCTTTTACAAGCTCAAAGTTGTTATATTCCTTATTGATACCGATATATTGTTGGATATGGTCTTTGGTAATCTGCGTCGGACCTGAAAAGTTGATCAGCATTTTACCTACTTCATTGGAAATCAACTCTAGGTTGTTGCCAATGCTATCAGCGATAAAAGCAGCTGTCTGATGGTCAATTTTGTGTCCTTTTCCCAAAATGAAGGATTCTACCCATCCTGCAAGCAGGTGCTCTTTCACCTTTTCCGTTTTCACCAATATGGCCCGCTTTTCCAGTTCTTTGGAAAGAGGCTTTCTTCCGTCAAGGTTTTTGTATTTGTGCGCAAAGACCAAAATCGTACTTGGAAGTGGATTTTGGATATACTTGATCAGCATGGTGTCTGTCTCCTCCTTTCCCAGATTAGGGATATTTTGGGCTTCTTTGACAATCACCACCTGCCTATCAGCCATCATCGGAAATCTTCTTGCATTACTCAGGATTACGTTCATAGGTGCGTCTTTTCCGTACATCACCACTTGATTGAATCCTTTTTCATGTTCGGGAATAGCCTTGGCTTCTATGAAATCACTGATTTGATCGATATAAAAAGGCTCGTCCCCTTGCAAAAAGTAGACTGGCGCAAATTTTCCTGCATGTAAGTCTTTTAATACGTCTTCTGCTTTGCTCGCCATATCGGGGATTTTCGGTTCAAATATAGGAAGATTTCAGGTTAACAAAAGTAGAAACCGTCCGCCAAGATGCATTTGGATAAACTTTCTGTCACTTACTTTTGTATTACAATCAAACCAATTCTGTGAACCGTGAGCAATTTTGAAAAAAGTGTGGCTTATTTTAAAGAAGGCAATTTCGATGGTGCCTTGATGGTCATCAATAACTGTATCAAAGAAGACAGTTCAAACCTTGAATTTGTGTTTTTCAGGGCAAGAGTATATACCCGCTTGGGTAGGTTGGATGATTCTTTATTGGATTTTGACACACTTGTGGGTATGGATCCATATAATCCTACCTATATCGGTGACCGTGCAGTGGTGCTTCACTTGCTCAAGCGGAATGCTGAAGCCGAAGCAGCATTTGATCAGGCGCTTAATCTTGAACCCAATAATCCCTACAGATACTCCAGTAGGGCTTACTTCAAAGACAGAATCGGTGACCTTCAAGGTGCAATAGAAGATTATGAAAAGGCCATTGGTTTAGATCCTGAAGATGCTGTCGCTTATAACAATAAAGGCTTGGTAGAAGAAAAGCTCGGCTATCAGGAAAAATCCAAGAAAAGCTTTGAGAAAGCAGATGAGCTTGTAGGGTATAAACCCGACACCCAAAAACCACCTGTCAGCATTCCTAATGAAATGAAAACAACAGAAGAAAATGCAGGACGCTTTTCATTCAAGAGTTATTTAGGCGTAGTGAAAAAAGTCGTCACAGAAAAATCCACCCGAGAGGAGTTCTGGAACTTCCTCAAGGGTGGATTGAAATAAAATTAATGTTCATTCTCACAACTTCTTGATCACATATAGCGGCTTGTTGATAAAGTACGACATCTTTCGGGACAAATTATTGGCGAAGATCTGGTCAAACCAGGTCTTCTTTTTGCTTAGCGTCACCAATATATCTCCTTTAGAAATGATCAGATAGTTTTCCAACCCTAAGCCAGGCTCATCCCGATAGGATTTAAGTACGTAATTGACCTTCTCATATTTCACAAAAGGCTTGAGCTCCTGCACCATTGTCTGATGCAGGGATTTATCAATTGACTTCATTTTGGTACTGACATGTACCACATCAATTTCACTGTCATAATTTTTGGCTATCTCAACGATTTTCTGAATCGCGATTTTATCTTCTTCTAGGTAATCTGTTGCATAAACCAACTTTCGGGGTGGTTTAAAATATACTTTTCTTGGCACAACAAGTGTGTCCACATCTGAAAGCTCGACCACCCTACTTGCTCTCGTGCCTATATAATTCTTTTTGAAATCATTGACTCCTTCTGTACCAATGACGATAAGATCTGCATTTTTTTCCGCTGCAAACTCCAAAATGTTAGTGACAGTTTTCCCTTCCCTAATCTCTGCAGAACAGGATTTTAGACCTTTTGAAAAGCTTTCTTCACCTACAGTTTGCACTAGACTATTCAGTTTTTTCTGGATGAATGCAAATACATCTCCATCATTACCATCCACTATACCCAATTTCTGATAGTCATCTTTGTCAGGTACATGGAATATAAATAAATCAGCTTGATACATTTCTCCTAGTCTTGCTGCATATTCAATCGCATTGAGTGAACATTCAGAAAAATCTGTAGGACAAATAATTGTAAAAGTTTTGTTCATGGGTTTATCTGTTAGTATCCTTTTTGTCTGTTGATTTGATTGTTCAACGGTTCGTTGTTTTTGATTCTTCTATAATTTTCAAGAATCTGGGGTGTAGCTGCTGCCGGATTGGTGACACTTGCGATATGGGGGGTGATTCTTATTTTTTCAGCTTTCCAAAAAGGATGTGATGCAGGTAGTGGCTCAGTTCTGAACACATCAAGCATTGCGCCTGAAAGCAATCCCTGTGAGATTGCTTCAAGCAAATCATCTTCTACAAGATGCCTTCCTCTGGCAACATTAATCAGATAAGTTCCTTTTCGGCATTTCTTAAAGAGGTCCAAATTCAAAATATTCTCCGTCTTCGGAGTTAGCGGAAGCATGCATACAAGCACATTGACCTCTGCAAGGAATTCATTCAGCTGTCCCGAATGATAATATGGGTAAGGCGTGTCACTCTTTGGAGAATTTCCATAACCAACAACCTTATATCCTAAGTATATGAGCTTTTCTGCTATGTCATGACCTAACTCTCCTACTCCCATCACGCCAATAACAGAATCAAGTTCAGGGCTAGACATGTCCCAAACCTGCTGCTCCTGCTGCCTGATGTAGCGATCCAGTTGACGTTGATGCGTCAACACAGCCATTACCACATAAGTGGTCATGGAAATCATCAGTTTTTCATCTACAATACGTGTCACAGGGATGTGCTCGGGAATACTTTCATCTCCTAGTATGTGGTCTACCCCTGCGCCCATGGAGCAGATCAATTTTAAGTTTGGGAATTTTTGAAGGATCCCTTTTGGTTGTTGCCAAACCATTACTGCCTCAACCTCTTCGTAATCCATTATTTCAGGATATACTTGCAAGTTGATGGATGCATCAATTTTTTGTATTTGATTTATCCAACTAGAAACATCCCTTCCAGGACTTATTATGGCTATACCCATTTATGGTTTTACTTCAGTTTTAATTGTATAAATATGATCTTAGGACTACGCCAATTAGTAAAGGATTCCTTTAAATTCGAAAGCCTTTTATCTAAAGTTGTTAAAAACTGCTTTAATCGGATTATCATATAAGGAATATCCATAAATTTGAGCTCATTCACTTCACTTGATTCAAGCTTATATACAATGTACATTAAAATGATAAGGAAAAACATAATTTTCAGTGTAGCGCTGTGTTTATTGATGCTATCCCAGGCTTTTGCCCAACAAATCCAGATGCCACAGGCCAGTCCAACGGCTAAGCTAAGTCAAAGAATCGGATTGACTGACGTCACGGTTGAATACAGCCGCCCAAGCATGAAAGGAAGAAAAATTTTTGGGGAACTGGTACCTTATGGAGAAGTCTGGAGGACTGGTGCAAATGCTGCCACGCTAATCACCATTTCAACTCCTGCAAGGTTTGAAGGCAAAGAAGTCCCAGCCGGCACTTATGCATTGTATTCCATCCCAGGAAAAACAGAATGGACAATCATTTTGTCAGGAAACACCAAATTGTGGGGTGCTGTTGGTTACAATGAAGCAGAAGACATAGTGCGATTCAATGTCAAACCTGGTAAAACCAGTCAGAAATACGAAACTATGGAAATCAATTTCGTTGACATGACTGACACTGGAGCAAGCCTATCCATTAAATGGGAAAATTCCCGTGTCAATTTTAGAATCGAAACTGAAGTAGATAGTATAGTAATGGCTGAAATCAAAGCCTTAGTGATAGATCAGGAAAGTAATAACCCAGGGCTTTATTACCAAGCAGCCAACTATTACTTCACCAACAATAAAGACCTAAATCAAGCTTATGAATGGATACAGCGGTCTGTCGCTGAGGATCCCAAATATTGGACAATGCATCTTAAAGCTAAAATTGAACTCGGTCTTGGCAAAAAGAAAGAAGCACTGGATAGTGCCGCAAAATCCAGGGATATGGCAAGAGAAGCTAAAAATCCTGATTATGTAGGCCTGAACGAACGCTTGATCAAATCAATAAAGTAATAAGCATATCATTGCCGACACCAAATCCATGATTTGTAAAGTGGTCCCTCAAAGACCACTTTACTGCTTTATATGCGCTTCATTATCCTTAATTTTAACCTTTTATATGGTTAATTTTAAAATTCATGATCCATAATAAGTAATATGGAAATTATCAGATATCAGGTATTTGCCAATTCAATCGATTACGAAAAATAAGTTTCAACCATTTGAAGTATTTTTGCTAATAAAACACATTAATTTTTAATAAAAGTATAATTTTGAATGGCAATTCATTCAAACAATTCTACAATAATGCCCAACAATAAGAAATTCATCATTGACTTTGACAGTACTTTCACCCAAGTTGAAGCCTTGGATGTATTAGGAGAAATCAGTTTAGAAAATGATCCCAATAAAGAAGAGAAGCTAAAGGCAATCAAAGACATTACCGATATGGGAATGGAAGGGACGCTGAACTTCAGGGAGAGTTTAGAGAAAAGGCTTGAAATTCTGGAGGCCAACAGACCCCAGATCCACGAATTAGTACACGCTTTAAAGACAAAAGTTTCGAAGTCATTCCAACGGAACAGGGAGTTTTTCAAGGAAAATGCTGAAGACATCATTATCATCTCAAATGGTTTTAAGGATTTCATTACCCCTATCGTTGGAGAATATGGCATCAAAGCATCAAATGTCTTTGCCAATGAATTTCTTTACGACGAAACAGGTAAAATAATTGGATTCAATAAAGACAATGTACTCTCCAGAAACGGAGGAAAATCAGAAACCATCAAAAGCCTGAACCTTGAAGGGGACATATATGTCATTGGGGATGGTTATACGGATTATGAAATCAAGGCATCAGGGCTGGCTAATAAATTTTACGCATTCACTGAAAATGTAGCAAGACCAAAAGTCACGTCAAAAGCAGATCATATTGCCCCAAGTCTGGATGAAATATTATATGTGAACAAAATGAATAAGAAATTCTCCTACCCAAAAAGCCGTATCAATGTTTTACTTCTTGAAAACGTCCATCCCATTGGTGTGGAACTGATGAAGCAGGAAGGCTATAACGTTGAAGTAATCAGTTCAGCGCTCAACGAAGATGAGTTAATTGAAAAAATCAAAAATGTCAGTGTTTTGGGCATACGTTCCAAAACGAATGTGACCAAAAAAGTACTGGAACATGCCAACAGGCTGATTTCAATTGGTGCATTTTGTATCGGCACCAACCAAATTGATCTTGAAACCTGTACTGAAAAAGGGATAGCGGTATTCAATGCCCCTTTTAGCAATACCCGCTCTGTAGTAGAAATGGCAATAGCTGAAATCATCTTCTTGATGAGAGGATTTCATGACAAAAGCCATGGGATGCATAAGGGAATTTGGGACAAATCCGCATCTGGAAGCTATGAAATCAGAGGTAAAAAGCTTGGCATTATAGGCTATGGCAATATCGGGGCACAACTTTCTGTTCTTGCAGAAAACATGGGACTGGATGTATACTACTATGACGTTATTGAAAAATTGGCCCTTGGCAATGCCACCAAAGTGGATTCACTTGAAGAACTGCTTCAAAACTGTGATGTCATCTCCTTGCACGTAGACGGAAGGAAAGACAACAAAAACATCCTTGATGCCCAGAAAATCAAATTGATGAAAAAGGGCTCCTACTTGGTAAATCTGAGCAGGGGGCATGTTGTGGATATCAAAGCGCTTAAAGAAGCACTGGAAAGCGGACATATTGCAGGTGCTGCCATTGATGTTTTCCCTGAAGAACCTAAAAACAACGATGAACCTTTCGTATCTGAGTTGCTGGGAATGAAGAACACCATTCTTACACCTCATATTGGAGGCTCTACCCTTGAAGCCCAGCAGAACATTGCGCGCTTTGTCCCTGGAAAAATCATGGAGTATATCAATACAGGTAATACCTACAACTCGGTAAACTTCCCGAATATTCAGCTTCCATTCCTCAAAGATGCCCACAGGCTGATTCATGTGCATCACAACGAGCCGGGAATACTTGCGAAAATCAACAAGATTTTAGCTGATTATGAAATCAACATCGTTGGCCAATACCTCAAAACCAATGAAAAAATAGGGTATGTCATTTCTGATATAAACAAAGCTTATTCACCAGAACTGATTGACGCCATGAAACAGATACCAGGAACAATCAGGTTTAGGGTTTTGTATTAATCTTTGGTTTCGAATTCCTTACAAAAGGCCGCGCTACTGCAAGGCCTTTTTTATTGCGGATATGTTGATGTCATGAGGCAAATTAACCACAATAATCCCAGGCAAACACCCCTTTAGCAAACCAACTTACAATACAATTACTAAAACCTGAGTTAGTAAGCACTCTAAAATTAGTTTTCTATTTCTATCCACTCATTTTCTAGCAGATTCTTAAATTTTCATGCCCCGGAGATTCCGCCGCTTTGGGTCCAAAACTACAAATAGAATTATCCTTGCTTTAAGGGTTAAATTTTGCTGCATTCAAGGAAAAATTCCTTTTCTTTGCTTAACCTATTCGCATCAAATACTATGAAAATCATTGCCATTGGCAGGAACTATGCGGCACATATAGAAGAACTTAAAAATGAAAAACCCTCTTCTCCAGTCGTATTCCTTAAGCCTGACACAGCTTTACTCAAAAACAATGCACCTTTTTACCACCCAGATTTTTCACAGAACATCCATCATGAAGTTGAATTGGTTTTGAAAGTTTCCAAAGAAGGCAAATACATTCAACCCCAATTTGCCCACAGATATTTTGAAGAAATCGGTATAGGCATAGATTTTACGGCCCGTGATCTTCAGGATCAGTGCAAAGCGAAAGGGTTGCCGTGGGAAATTGCCAAAGCTTTTAATGGCTCTGCCCCTATTGGAGAATTTCTTCCAGTAAGCTCTTTTCAAGACCTCAAAAACATTGATTTCCACCTTTTGATCAATCAGGAGCTTAGGCAAAAAGGCAATACCTCCATGATGTTGTATGATTTTGCCACCATCATTGCCTATGTATCGCAGTTCTTCACGTTAAAAAAAGGAGATCTCATCTTTACAGGAACCCCTGCAGGAGTTGGCAAGGTATCAGTGGGTGACCGTCTTGAAGCATTTATAGGTGAGCAAAAATTATTGGATTTTGAAATTAAATAGTATTGTACTCTTTCTTTTACTGAACTTTTCATTGGGGCTGCAAGCCCAAAACTACCTCTTTCCTGTAAAGCCCGGTCAGAGAAATCTGCTTTCTGGAAATTTCAGCGAAATCAGGCCCAATCATTTCCACTCCGGAATAGATGTCAAAATCGGTGGTGTAGACGGAGAACCCATCCTTGCCATAGCAGATGGCTATGTGTATAGGATGAAAGTTTCTTCAATGGGATATGGCAATGTCCTATACATCAAGCATCATGACGGACAGTCTTCCGTATATGCCCATCTCCGGAATTTCTCTCCCAAAATCATGGATTTCATGAGAAAGGAGATGTATTTCGCCCAAAAGAATGAACTTGAAATTTTTCCAGACCCTGACTTTCTTCCTGTAAAAAGAGGTGAAGTCATCGGCAATGGAGGCAACACCGGTAGTTCGGGCGGACCTCACTTACATTTCGAAATCCGGGATAGTCTGGACAGAGCCATAGATCCATTCAAGTACAACTTCAAGGAAGTTGTAGACCATACGCCTCCTGTGGTTCATAAAGTGGCATTCCGCCCGCTAGATTATGAATCCAGAGTCAATGGAAAATATCAAAGGATAGAATATACACCTGTTCTTGAAGGTGGTAGGTATATTGTAGCTGACCTGGTGAAAATCACAGGGAGAGTAGGCATTGAAGTCTATGCTATAGACAAAATGGATATGGTCTCCAATGTATTTGGGGTGCCTGTTTATGAGCTGATGGAAGGAGACAAACCTATTTTTAGAATCAATGTTGACCACATAGACTTCAATAAGGGCAGGTTTCTATTGACCCACACCCATCAAAATAGATTTATAAGGCTTTATCAGCATCCTAACAATCCAATGGAAATCTATGAACCATTCGGGAGCGGTGCAGGTGCGATTACTGCTACCAAAGGAGAGCGCAAGAAACTTCAAGTCAATCTAAAAGACTATTTTGGAAATTTAAGACCATTGACATTCCTTGTTGAAGGTGAGGAAGCGCCTGTAAGAATAGGCAATGGAAATGCCCCTTCTAAACCTACCCAGATCAGCTACCAGAGGGAAGTCCTGATGGTAGAATCAGATCGTTCAGACTGGGGTACATTGGCAAGGGTATTTGTAAATGGCCTTGAAATGGAAATCCCTCCTGCCTACATGGTCGATGGAAGGAGGACTTATCTTTGGGACATGAGCTTTGGGATACCTGATTCTGTAGATCTTTGTACTGAAGTCATCAAACCTAAGGTGCAGGCTAAAATCCCCTTTGGTGAGGAAATCGCTTATGCAGATAAGGATGTTGAATTAAAGTTTGGCACCAATACGCTTTTAGATGACCTATACCTGAGAAAAGAAGTAAAACGAGTCAATGGAAAGCCGGTAATCAGTATCAATAGTCCTGCTGAATACCTGCAAAGCAATATGGAAGTATTGCTTAGAAATACCAATTACGAAGGCAACAAAGCCCGAAGCCATGTATATCTGCAATATGGGAATGGTGGTAAAAGTTTTGTCGGAGGTGAGTGGATTGGTAGCGATATTCGGTTCAAAACCAGAAATTTTGGTACTTTTGTGCTAGATGAGGATCAAAACCCTCCATCTATAACCCCAATTCGTGTCAATGCCAATGAACTTAGATTTACCATAAAAGATGATAAGTCAGGCATTAAAGAGTTTGAAGCATGGGTAGACGGTAAGTGGATTCTGATGCGCTATGAGCATAAACAGCAAGTAATTTGGTCTGAAAAAGAAGACAACAAACCCTTTAAAGGTGAAGTGATATTGAAAGTAAGGGATATGGCAGGTAATGAAGCACGCTATACGTCCAAATTGAATTGATCATTTTAATAAATCCAATATGTCACTAGAAATAGGAAAGCCAGCACCTGATTTTGAAGCAAAAGACCAAAATGGAAATTTGGTCAGACTTGCTGATTTAAAAGGTCAAAAAGTCGTGTTGTATTTTTACCCAAAAGACAATACCCCTGGATGTACTGCCCAGGCATGTAACCTCAGGGACAATTATGAAGCTTTACAAAAAGCAGGTTTCACTGTCTTGGGTGTCAGTTCAGATTCCGGTAAATCCCATCAGAAGTTCATTGAGAAGCAGCAGCTTCCCTTCACATTATTGGCAGATGAAGATCTCAAAGTCCATGAAGCCTATGGCACTTGGGTGGAAAAGTCGATGTATGGAAGAAAATATATGGGGACTGCCCGAACAACTTTTGTCATAGATGAAAACGGCATCTTGCAAGAGATCATAGATAAAGTCAATACCAAAGAACATACCTCTCAAATCCTAAAATAATTCCAATACAATGGAAAAACAATCAGTAGAACAACTCAAAAAAATCAGTTCACAAGTGAGAAGGGACTGTCTGCGAATGGTTCACGCCGTTCAGTCTGGGCATCCCGGAGCAGCATTAGGTTTAACAGACTATCTGGTAGCCTTATATTTTCACGAAATGAACCATGACTCCTCTTTCAATCCTGACGGTACCGGAGAGGATTTATTTTTCCTTTCCAATGGACACGTATCAGCATTGTGGTACAGTGTGTTGGCAAGAAGCGGCTATTTTCCGGTTTCCGAACTGGGAACGTTTAGGAAACTGAATTCAAGACTTCAAGGACATCCTGCAACAGAAGAAGGACTTCCCGGGATCAGAATCGCTTCGGGTTCATTGGGCCAAGGTCTTTCTGTGGCAATCGGAGCTGCTCAGGCTAAAAAAATGAACAAAGACAAGAGTCTTGTCCATGTGATGATGGGTGATGGTGAACAACAAGAAGGACAAGTATGGGAAGCTGCAATGTATGCTGCCCACCATAAAGTGGATAACCTGATTGCCACCATTGATTACAATGGACAGCAAATCGACGGGCCAACCCGAGTGGTTATGGATTTGGATGACCTTGGAGCTAAGTACAAGGCATTTGGCTGGGAAGTCTTAGAAATTAAAAAGGGCAATGACATAGAGGCAATTATTGAAGGTCTTGAAAAAGCAAAGAGCTTGTTGGGCAAAGAAAAACCTGTCATGATTCTCCTATACACCGACATGGGCTATGGTGTAGACTTTATGGTTGGATCTCACAAATGGCATGGTGTTGCACCAAGTGACGCCCAATTAGAAACCGCTCTTTCACAACTTGAAGAAACCCTTGGAGACTATTGACATGGAAAAGACATTAGATTTAAAATATACATATACAGAAAAGAAAGACACCCGTTCAGGTTTTGGTGATGGGTTGCTAGAAGCAGGACGTAAAAATCCAAATGTTGTCGGATTATGTGCTGATCTCATCGGTTCTTTGAAAATGGGAGCATTTCAAAATGAGTTCCCGGATCGTTTTTTCCAAGTCGGAATCGCTGAAGCAAACATGATAGGTTTGGCAGCTGGAATGACCATTGGTGGAAAAATCCCTTTTACAGGTACATTCGCCAACTTCTCTACAGGCAGGGTCTATGATCAGATCAGACAGTCTGTAGCTTATTCAGATAAAAACGTGAAAATCTGTGCATCTCATGCTGGGTTGACTTTAGGTGAAGACGGAGCTACCCATCAGATTCTCGAAGATCTGGGAATGATGCGCATGTTGCCACACATGACTGTTATCAATCCTTGTGACTATAATCAAACGAAAGCTGCTACACTTGCATTGGTAGATCATGTAGGACCTGCCTATTTGAGATTTGGACGTCCATCTTGGCCAGTGTTTACTCCTGCCGACCAAAAATTCGAAATCGGTAAAGCCTGGAAATTAATTGACGGCAAGGATGTTACCATATTTGCCACTGGGCACCTGGTTTGGGAAGCTGTAGTCGCAGAGGCTATGTTGAGAGAAGAAGGCATCTCTGCCGAAGTCATCAATATCCACACCATCAAACCACTTGATGAAGAGGCCATTCTGGATTCTGTTGCCAAAACAGGTTGTGCTGTTTCAGCTGAAGAACACCAGATCTTTGGTGGACTTGGGGATTGCATCGCCCAGACATTGATTAAAAACAGACCGGCTCCATTGGAATATGTAGGAGTAGTAGATTCTTTTGGTGAGTCAGGTACACCTACTCAGTTGATGGAAAAATATGGCCTAAATGCCGAGAATATTGTGAAAGCTGCAAAAAAGGCACTTTCAAGAAAATAAATCAGGTATGATTTTAGCTAAACGAAACCGCGGTCATCAACCGCGGTTTTTTTATTTTTATATCAAACAGATCAGGCTATGATAATCGTGATTTCATTTCTCCAGTTTTACGCTTCGCTCCTTTTACTCAATCCACTACAGCGCGAAAATGCGGATCCTATCGACGTTGATCAAGTCATTCATCAGCCGGCTAACCATTCCAATCAAACTGATGAAAACAGCCAAGTTGGTGTATTCTTCATGCCCTCTTGGAACGTTACAGGCAAAGATGGTAAAGAGCTGGACAGCTTTTGGTCTTGCCTTACAGGGAATGAAGATTGTGCTTTCACCAATAATCCTGCTATGTGGGGTCCTAAAGGAAGAATTTACAACAGGCGATTTCCCTATGAAGGCCCTTACCTTGAGCGGAAGCCACATCCCAGCCTAAAAGATTTTTACAAAAGAGATGACCCAGAAGTTGCCAAAAAGCAACTGGAATACATGAAGAGTTATGGCATTGACTTTTTTGTCTATAACTGGTTTTTTGGTAGACATTATTATTACCATTTGGACTATGCGCCACAGGCAAATATCTATTATCCCCAAGGATGGAAAACAGATCCGGCGCGACACCAGAGAACGGCTGTACCTGGCGTAGAAGAATGGCATGAACAACTTACAGTTTTGCTTGCTGAAAATGAAAAACTCCCTTCAGACAAGCAGATGAAATGGGCAATCAATTGGTGCGATGACAGTCATGAAAAATGGATGCACTGGTTAGATGTCGGCTCTCCAGCCAGCCTTGATGCTGGAAGAAATTATCCCGGAGAAACACCTGACAAAAACCTTTATCTTCAAGTGCATGACAAAATTACTCTTCTTTGGATTGACAAGTATTTTAAAAGAAAAGATTACCTCCGTGACAAAGAGGGAAAACCTATAGTCTATATCTATTTTCCTCATGATATTGAATCAAGAGCTGCATTCTATGGGATCAGCATGAAAGAGCTGCTTTTGAGGTCTCAGGCAAGGGCAATTCAAGCAGGGTATCCGGGAATAAAATTTATTGCGGTTTCTTCGGGAGTGATGACGCCTAAAGAAAAAGAATATGCAATGCCAACCCGATGGAAGGCCAATAATCCAAAAGAACCTTGGAAGGGCGGATCATATACAGATAAACTTTTGTTTCAGGATTATGTCCCAAGGCTTAAGGAAATGGGATTCCAAGGAATGACAGGATATATCTATCACACTTATTATGATCTCCACAATAGAAGTTACTCCGATATGCGTAAAACCTACAAGGGGCATTGGAACAAATGGAGTGAGCAATTTAAAAACGATCCTGCTTTCGAATACCAAGTGCCAGTAGCTATGGGTTGGGACATGAGACCTATGGGAGGTACATGGCCACAACCTTCAGGCTTCCCGAGTGAGCCTGACAAGGACCGGGTACACAGTGACAAAGCGAGTTTTAAGGCAAAATTGCAGGACGCTAAAGCCACTACTAAAAAATATGCAAATACAAATGGCAATACAGTGATGATCTGCTGCTGGAACGAATACCTTGAAGGTAACTATATCGAACCTACAGAAGGTCACGGCTTTTCTTATTTGGAGGCGATAAAAGAAGTATTTCCTCCAAAAAAGTAAATCCTTTTGCCTAGTAGTAAGAATTACATCAAAGGCATGTTTAGCTGATCTTTAACCTTTAAATTTATTCAGCTAAACTTTACTATATGATGAAATTCAGAATATTCACTTGGACGCTTTTGATGCTTCCAATTCTTGCCTTTGGGCAAGGAACCAGACTTCTCCGAGAGCCGACAATCAGTCAGGATAAAATCGCCTTTGTCTATGCAAATGACATCTGGTTAGTTGACAAAAATGGTGGTCAGGCGATCCGCATGACCAGCAACGAAGGAGCTGAAAGCCTTCCCAAATTTTCCCCTGATGGGCGGCAAATTGCTTTTACAGCCCAATATGATGGCAATACAGATGTCTATGTCATCCCTACCACTGGAGGGGAGCCAAAAAGACTGACCTGGCATCCATCTCCTGATTTGGTAAGTGGATGGACTCCTGATGGCAAATCCATCCTTTTCACCTCTACAAGGTCAGGCGTACCCACTAAAGAATCCCAATTCTATACTGTACCGCTAGAAGGTGGAATGGAGACTCCATTAAAAATCCCTAGAGCTGTCAATGGGCAGATCAATGCTTCTGGAAGCCACATTGCCTATCAGCAAATCGCCTTTTGGGATCCCGAATGGCGCAATTACCGAGGAGGTCAAGCCAAACCGATCTGGATTGTGGACTTAAAGGACATGTCTCTCAAAATGACCCCACAGACAGACAATGAAAGACATACACAGCCTATATGGGCAGGTGACAAGGTTTATTTTCTTTCAGAAAGAGATTTTGCCAACAACATCTGGTCCTTTGATCCCAAGACAGATCAACTCACACAAATGACCAAGCATGTGGATTTTGATGTCAAAAACCATGATAGCAATGGCAAAGAACTGGTTTATGAACAAGGTGGGTACCTGCATCTATTGGACCTTCAGTCAAGTGTCCATAGACAGCTTAACATAGAAGTAACAGGTGATTTTCACTGGGCAAGAGACAGGTGGGAGACAGTCAATCCTAGAAGGCTGACAAATGCTTCCCTCTCTCCTACCGGTCAGCGTGCATTGTTTGAATATAGGGGTGAGATCATCACTGTTCCTAAAGAACAAGGGGACGCAAGGAATATCACCCAAAGTTCCGGAGCTGCAGACCGATCTCCTGTCTGGTCTCCGGATGGCAAACAAATAGCCTGGTTTTCTGATGAATCTGGAGAATACCAGCTGATGGTTGGAGATCAATTTGGATTAGAAAAACCGAAAACCATCAAGCTCCCAAACAAATCCTTCTATTTCAGACCTGAATGGGCTCCAGACGGTTCACATTTGGCCTTTACAGATACAGATTACAACTTATGGGTTGTGAATATCCAAACCGGAAATGCCAAAATTGCTGATACTGAAAGATTTGCGCATCCAAATAGATCCCTGAATCCCGTTTGGTCTCCTGATAGCAAATGGGTAGCTTACTCCAGGTTGATGGACAATCAACTTAAAGTAATTTTTGCTTATCAGGTGGCAACAGGCAAGCGGGTACAGATCAGTGATAGCATGGCTGATGCCATTTCACCTGTCTGGGATACTACAGGCGCTTATTTGTATTTTCTGGCCAGCACCAATTTCGGTCTGAATACCGGATGGCTAGACATGAGCTCGTACGACAGACCTGTCACCCGCCACCTGTACGTGGCCGTCCTTTCGCAAAACGGCAAATCACCATTGCTGCCTCAGAGTGATGAAGAGCAGAGCAATGCCTCCAAATCTTCAGAAGATAAAAAACCAACTGTACAACTTGATGAAACAGGAATCCTGCAGAGAATTGTACCGGTGGATGTACCTGCCAGAAATTATGCTGCAATTCTTCCAGGTCCTGAAAACTTTCTGTTCCTCCTTGAGCCTGTGCCAAATTTAAATCAGGTGAATTTGCTGAGATACAATTTCAAAGAAAGGAAAAGCGAAACCCATCTACCAGGAATAGAAGGAGCAACAGTTTCGCTAGATCGGAAATTCTTGCTTTATCAGGCTGGTAACAATTGGGGTATCGTAGAGACCACGGGTAATGCCAAAAAGGTGGGAGACGGAAACCTGAAAGCCTTGACCAATTTTAAAATAAAAGTTGAACCCAAAGCAGAATGGTCCCAGATCTATAGAGAAGGATGGCGCTATCAGCGTGACTTCCTTTATGTGGACAATGTTCATGGTGCTCCCTGGGATGAAATATACAAGTGGTATGAACCTTGGGTAGCTCATGTCAGACATCGTTCTGATCTGAACTACATCGTGGACATCCTTGGTGGGGAGGTTGCAGTAGGGCACAGCTATACATCGGGTGGAGACCTGCCGGAAGTGAAATCTGTACCTGTTGGCCTATTGGGTGCTGATTATGAAATCAACCAAAACAGGTATCGTATTGCAAAAATCTACAATGGAGAAAACTGGAACCCAACTTTAAAAGCTCCATTGACAGTCCCTGGAAATGTGGTAAAGGAAGGCGAATACTTGATTTCTGTAAATGGTAAGGAAGTTAGCGCAAAAGACAACATTTACCAGATTTTTGAAGGAACAGCAGACAAACAGATCAAAATAAAAGTCAATAGCAGTCCAACTGCTCAGGGAGCCAGGGAAATCACTGTAGTACCTGTTGAAAATGAGACCCAACTCCGGCTAATGGATTGGGTGGAGGGCAACAGAAGAAAGGTTGATGCCCTTTCTGGCGGAAAACTGGCTTATGTATACCTACCGAACACTGGACAACCTGGTTACACTTACTTCAACAGGTACTATTTTGCGCAGCAGGATAAAAAGGGAGCTGTCATAGATGAAAGAAACAACGGCGGAGGTTCTGCAGCTGATTACATGGTGGATATAATGGCTAGAGACTTACATGGCTATTTCAATAGCAGAGCCAATGACAGAAGACCATTTACTACACCCATGGCAGGAATTTGGGGGCCAAAAGTAATGTTGATCAACGAGCGGGCCGGTTCAGGAGGAGATTTACTCCCTTACCTCTTCTCCAAGATGAAAATCGGTCCACTTATCGGCACTCAGACCTGGGGAGGATTAGTCGGCACTTGGGATACCCCTCCTTTTGTTGACGGCGGAAGGATGGTTGCTCCAAGAGGAGGCTTCTTTGATATAGATGGTGAATGGGCTGTAGAAGGTGTAGGAATTGCACCGGATATTGCTGTAGAGCAGACACCCAAAGCTGTAGCTAATGGAGAAGACCCACAATTGGAACGGGCTGTCCAAGAAGCTTTAAAACTACTTGAAACACAAGAAGTTATTCTGAAACCTGAACCAAAGGCACCAATAAGATATAAAAGAACTGAAGAAAATAGATAATGAGTAAAATTGGTTATTTTTACCAAAAAAAAATTCTTGTATGGTAAAAAGAATCATTTTCACCCTTTCTGCCCTTTTCCTTTTTGTTTTTATTGGAGAAGCTCAGCAGCTCAAAACTCCACAATCAGATCTAAGCAGTCAGATTCTAGGGGTTTTGAACAAAACAAGCGGACTTGGCCTAACTGCGGATCAAGAGAGTAAGTTGAAAAGCAATAATCTCAGCTTTACCAATGATTTGATGGGTATCATCAACAGTGCTGATAATGAGGACACAAAAAAGAAAAACTTTCTTAACCTCAAAAATACAAGGCAAAGCTTCCTAACCGGACTCTTAGGCCAGCAGTTGCTTGGAAAATACAACAGCAATGTAGCTGGAATGCTCAAACCGCTAAAGAAACAACTAGGTTTAGCAGCTTTGGCTTTTTAAGCCTGGGATGCTTAAGCTCAAACTACTGATCTCAAATTTGCTAAAGCCATGGAAAATTTACTATTTTCCATGGCTTTAGCTTTTAACCGTGATGAGAAACCTATGCTTAATTTTGTCTTGCCTCCTACTTCTGTCCTGTGATGTTCAAAATAAGGAAGTAAGATTTATCTTAACTGCCCCAGCTTCAGGTGTTTTATTTCAGGAACAAGACAAGTTGACCTTTGAAATGGTCACACCTGCCGGAGAATTTATAGATATCAATGAAGCTATCACTTATCAAGACATTGATGGATTTGGCGTCACGCTTAGCCAAGGAAGTGCCTTGCATTTATTAGGAATGTCACCACAGGCTAGAAAAAACCTGCTTCGCGAACTTTTTGGAACCAGTGAAGACGGAATTGGTTTAAGTTATCTTCGCATTTCTGTAGCAGCATCTGATCTGAATGATTCTGTTTTTTCATATCATGACCTTTTGCCAGAGCAGGAAGACCCGGAGCTTGAACTGTTTGATTTGGGGCCGGACCGTAGCGATGTCATCCCCATTCTCAAAGAGATACTTGAAGTGAACCCGGATATTAAAATTATGGCCTCACCTTGGTCTCCTCCAGCCTGGATGAAAGACAACAAAGATTCAAGAGGAGGAAAACTTCTTCCTGAAAATTATGATGTGTATGCAAGGTATTTGGCCAGATATATCCAGCAAATGGCTGAAGAGGGAATCAATATTGATGCACTGACTGTTCAGAATGAACCACTTCATCCTGGCAACAACCCAAGTTTGTTGATGCTAGCTGAAGATCAGCGGGATTTTGTGAAGCATCACTTAGGCCCTGTATTTAAAGAAAATAAGATCAAAACCAAGATCATTATCTATGACCACAATGCAGACCGGCCTGATTATCCCATTTCCATATTAGATGATGATGAAGCCAAACAATATATACATGGTACGGCTTTTCATTTATATGCAGGTAAAATAGACGCACTTTCAGAAGTGCATAAAGCTCACCCAGACAAGCACATTTATTTTACAGAACAGTGGATTGGAGCCCCTGGAAATCTTGAAGGAGATCTGGTGTGGCATGTCGAAAACCTCATTATTGGTGCGACACGAAATTGGGCAAGAACCGTGTTGGAATGGAATTTAAGCTCCAATCCTACCCTAACACCGTATACAGACCGAGGTGGATGTGACCGTTGCCTTGGATCAGTGACTATAGATGGAGATAGTGTGGTTAGAAATCCGGGTTACTACATCCTTGCACATGCCGCTAAATACGTACGTCCAGGTTCAATAAGAATAGATACCAATATGCCTTCTGGCTTTCCAAATGTAGCATTTCTGACACCAGATAAAAAAGTCGTTATGATTATCTTGAATCCAGAAAAAGAACCTGCTTCCATTGCTGTAAGACATCAGGATTATGTAGGCACTATCCATCTGGATAAAGGAGCGGTTGCTACACTGATTTTTTAGCTCATCTGGGATATTATTGGGTTTCCATCCCAAAAATTCAGCCCTTCAACACATCTTTTTGGAAAAGGTTAATATGCCAGCTATTCTTGCCTAAGCTAAAAAATTAAATAAATCGCTAAGCCAAAGAATAGGTTTGTATTCAAAACTCTAATAGCCTTGAAATCCAAAAAGCCTTATTATTTCATGATTCTGCTTGCTTTGCTGTATCAGCTGTACACAATGAAGCTGCAGGTTACGAAGGAGGCAACTCTAGATTCAATACATTTGGAAAGCACCGCAATCAGACACGAAAAAAATTGATGAAAAACGCTCCTTTACCCTTTAAAAAAATCGAATGGTGGCTAATCACCTTGCTGTTTTTAGCCATTGTTTTGATCAATGCTCTTGACGCCAGGATGATGTATTACAGACCTCACGTAAGAGAAATAGCCGAATACTTTGCCAAACTCGGCATTCCGCTCCTGATGTTTCTGGGATTTTACCTTATTCATATCAAAATTTTGCCGCGTTATTTAAAAGACCAAAAGCTTATCCCCTTCATCGGCTATTCCTTACTTGTGTTTGTCCCACTCACAGGAGCAATTACGGCTTTTTCAATTGGCGCAGAATTCACAGAAACTATCTTGATGCCATTTTATTTCAATACCGTTGCCATTTACATTGGCTATTTGGTACTTGTTTATATTTTGATCCAAATCGTTCACCCCCCCAGACTCAAAGACTTTCAGGTTTACAATCTCTTTCGCATTACTGCCTTATACTTTTTTGTACTGCTTTTTCTGTATCAGATCAGAGAAATCAGTCATATGGCTATCTTGTTTTTCTATGGAATCATCCTTCCATCAATCGTATTGGTGATCCTGTATAATTACTTTTTCATCTTTAGGATGAAAAGAGCAGGTAAAACCAAGCAAGCCAGATGGTACTTATCAGCATTAATTTTTACCATTACCTCGGTCTTTTTTGTCTTAGCCATCAATCAGCATGGAAAAGGGGCTCTATTAGTCGGTGGTTTGGTTTTGGTGGTCATTTTACTAGTTGTGATTCCCATTTCCAGCCTCATATTTACTAAATATGATGCCTTCCTAAGCAAAATCAGCAATCTGACATACAAGGTTGACCAAGGGTCAGCTGACCTTGATTTCCTTAAATCGCAGATCAATCCCCACTTCTTATTCAATGTTTTGAACACCCTTTATGGTACTGCATTGCAGGAAAAGGCAGAAAATACAGCCTCAGGTATTCAAAAGCTTGGAGACATGATGCGCTTTATGCTTCACGAAAACCACCAGGATTTGATCCCTATCCAAAGGGAAAAAGAATACCTGACCAACTATGTGGATCTTCAGCTCCTGCGCATCAGTCAGCAGGAAAATATTGAAATTCTTTTCAACACCAAAGATGAAGATTGTCAGGAGATGATTGCACCCATGCTTTTGATTCCATTTGTCGAGAATGCATTCAAGCATGGGATCAGCCAACAAAAAAAGTCTTGGGTAAAAATCAGTCTGAGGTGTCAGTCAGGTGCCTTGCACTTAGATGTGAACAACAGTATCCACCGCTCAGGCATAGATGATCCAGAAAAGAAAAATTCCGGAATCGGGCTTGAAAATGTAAGGCAAAGACTTAACCTTCTTTATCCGGATAGACATGAATTAGTCATCCGGGAAAATGACCTGGAGTATTTTGTACATTTATCATTACAATTGAATTCTTATGCTGACAGCAATAGCCATTGATGACGAACCCATGGCTTTGGAGGTCATCAAATCCCATTCCGCCAAAATCCCATTGTTGGACCTGAAGGCAACTTTTACAGATGCTACACTGGCTCTGGAATTTTTACGATCCAATCCAGTACACCTGATATTTCTGGACATCAAAATGCCGGATATCTCTGGTCTTGAAATGGCAACATTAATACCGAAAGACACCATGGTTGTATTTACTACTGCCTATTCTGAACATGCTGTCAAAAGCTTTGAACTTGACGCAGTGGACTACTTGCTCAAACCATTCAGTCTTGGAAGGTTTATGAAATCTTATCAAAAAGCAGCCGAATTGCACCAGTTGAAAAATGGTCCTACCTATGGAGCGCTTTTTGTAAAAACCGGTCAAGAGCAGGTAAAAATCCGCTTTGAGGAATTGCTGTATTGTGAAGCTCAGGGGAATTACGTCTGCTTTTATTCAAAGGATCAAAAAGTACTCAGCAGGATGACTTTGGCAGAGGCAGAAAAACTGCTGCCTTCCTCATTTGTGCGCTCTCACAGGTCATTCATCATCAATCCGCAGCACATTGAAAAAATCGAAAAGCATCAGGTCACTTTAATGGGCAAACCTGTTCCCTTATCGGGAAGTTATTATGAAGCCATTATGGAAAGACTTCCAAAATCTTAAACCAATATGGTTGTCCGCAATAGCAACAGATAGCAAATCCTATTTAATTATCTGGTCAAAAGACCGAAGGATTCTAGGCTTCAACTTCTCGAAAAATTATTAAAGCTTTTTAATCCTTCTGGTGAGAAAACGGAAACACATTATACAAAAAGGACCTGTTGAGGATTAGATTTTATCCAAAACAGGTCCTTTTCTTTATACAATTTATCAAAGCTTTCTTACCCAGATATTTCTGAAAGAAACCAAGTCACCATGGTCTTGTAGGACGATTGGCAGCTCGGTGGCATGGGCCTTATATTGAGGAATCCCGATATATTCGGTAGGACCTTTGATTTCGGTGTTGTGCTGTACCACGATACCATTGTGGATTACAGTCACTCTGGCAGGTGCTACCAACATACCGTCAGCATTGAACCTGGGAGCCGTAAAGAAAATATCATAGGTATTCCACTCTCCTGGTGCTTTCATGGCATTCACCAATGGCGGGTGCTGCTTATAAATACTTCCAGCCT
The DNA here is from genome assembly GCA_036782195.1 of Cyclobacteriaceae bacterium. Classification (GTDB taxonomy): domain Bacteria; phylum Bacteroidota; class Bacteroidia; order Cytophagales; family Cyclobacteriaceae; genus DAIPZN01. The sequence goes on from DAIPZN010000002.1 coordinate 31,960, forward strand.
GACCATTGGAATAGGTTCTACTCTCATAGCTGTCCAAAACTTGGACCTCATAGTTGGACATCAGGAAAATCCCTGAGTTGCCCCTACCCTGTCCTTCGCCTTTGATTACTGTGGGTGCAGTCCACTCGATATGTAGCTGCATGTCACCAAATCCTTGTTTTGTTCTGATGTCGCCTGTACGAGGCACGACAGTAAAAGCACCGTTTTCTACCTTCCAAGGTGCGGCGCCTCCTTTAATGCTTTCAAAGTTGTTCAGGTTGCTTCCATCGAAAAGCACAATGGCATCGGATGGAGCCATATGGTTTTGGGCACCTGGGGTAACTTTTCTAGGTACAGGCTCCCAAAATTCGGTCGCTTCAGGTGGCAATTTGATGTCTTTTTGCTGGGCAACAAGTGGGGAAGCTGCAAGGATTCCAACCACCAACAATCCGCCTTTAAGGATGTTTTTCATAGGTTTATTGATTTTTTGATTTGAATGAAAATGATCTTCTGATTCCAAGATATTGGTTCTTTTTTATCCAAGAGAAGAAAACCAGCAGATGAACAAAATTATCTCAGCCAAATTAAGCCAAATATCAAGCTTTCAAAAACCATTGATGGATTTTTGACTTGTACTAAATGGGATTTACCATTACTTTTCAAGAAAAAACCACCCATGCGAAAACCTTACCTTTTGATCTTGCTGTTTATAGCTTCCATTTCAAATATACTAGCACAGCAAAGCTACTATTTCCCAGAAGAATCATTCGATCCACAAATCCCTTCCCCAGAAGCCTTCTTGGGTTATCCGATAGGTGAATGGCATACCAGGTATGACAGAATGGTTGCCTACTTTGAAAAATTATCAGAAACTTCTGATATGGCTCAAATTCAGGTGATTGGTCAAACCAACCAACTGCGACCATTGGTGGTATTGACCATCAGTCAAGCTGCTCATATCAATAACCTTGAGCAAATCAGACAGAACCACCTGAAATTGGTAGATCCAAAGCAGCCTATGCCCAATATCGCCAACATGCCTGCTATTCTCAACTTAGCTTATAGCGTTCATGGAAATGAACCTTCAGGTCCTGAAGCAGCCATGCTTACTGCTTACTGGGTCTTGGCATCCCAAAGCCCCAAAGCTGAAAAAATCAGAAACAATGCCATCGTGCTGATAGACCCTGCCATCAACCCAGACGGTAGAGACAGGCATAGCAACTGGGCAAATATGCATAAAGGAACACCTCCTGTTGCTGATCCCCTTGATAGGGAACATAACGAAATTTGGCCATCAGGCAGAGTCAATCACTATTGGTTTGATTTAAATAGGGACTGGCTTCCTTTAGCACAAGTAGAATTGCAGCACAAAATTTCTTGGTACCATACCTGGTACCCGAATGTGGTCGGTGACTTTCACGAAATGGGCACCAACAGTACCTATTTCTTTGAACCTACCAAACCTTTTGGCAGTGAAAATCCCGTCATTCCCCGCAAAAACTATGAAGAGATCAATTCCACATTCGCCAAGTATTTTGCCAATGCTTTGGATGAAATAGGCAGCCTATATTGGACAAAGGAAGTGTTCGACAATAGCTATCCCGGCTACGGTTCTACTTATCCTGATATCCAAGGTGGCTTAGGTTTGGTATTTGAACAAGGAAGTTCAAGAGGGCATATCCAACAATCGCAAAGGGGTGATTTAACTTTTGCCTTCACAATCAAAAACCAACTGCAAACTTCTATAGCCACTCTTGAAGCAGGTGTTGATCAGCGGGAATACATGCATCAGTACCTCAGGGAATATTTTGAAACAGCACTATCGGAAGCTGCCAAAGACAAGGTGAAAGCTTATGTTTTTGGCGATGAAAATGATGAATCCAAAAATAGATTGTTTATAAAGTTACTTCTAGATCATAAAATTCAAGTGATTGAAAACGAAAAAGATATAACAATAAATAATATCTCATTTAGAAAGGGAAAATCATGGTCTGTACCAACCTCACAACCTCAATATAGAATGGTGAGGTCGATGTTTGAAAAAGTAACCAGCTTTGCGGATTCAATATTTTATGATGCTTCAGCCTGGACGATGGCTTTGGCTTATGATATGCCTTATGCAGGTTCTGCCACCCTACCTTCTGGAAAGGCAGTGAATGCTTTACCTGATGGCACCAAAGTTTTTCCATTAACAGCAAAGTATGTTGCTTATGCAGTAGATTGGTCTGATTACTTTGCCCCAAAATTTCTCCACCTGATCCAATCGAAAGGAGTTCATGTAGAAAGCAATGCAGCTCCATTTACAGCCATGACCCAAAGTGGAAACAAAGCGTTTAGCAGAGGATCGATCATTATTCCGACAGGATTTCAGAAGGTTAGTCAAGAAACCCTTATTGAGATCTTAAAGGCGGCATCTGAAGAAAGTAATCAGCAGGTATATGGCCTTGCTTCTGGGTTTAGCATGAAGGGAATTGATTTAGGAAGCAATCAGGTGGGCGCTGTGCAAGTTCCAAAAGTACTGATGCTTATAGGTCAGGGAACTTCTCAATATGAAGCAGGTGAAATCTGGCATTTATTGGATACTAAGGTCGGCATGCCTATTGCCAAGGTGGATCTGAGCATGTTTGGCCGGATCAATCTTTTTGACTACAACACATTGATTTTACCATCAGGTTCATACAATGTACTGACCACCAACCAGGTGAATCATCTAAAGGACTGGATCAATCGAGGTGGTACAGTTATAAGTTTAAGAACAGCCAGTCAATGGCTTCAAAATCAAGGGATTGTTCAGGAAGAATATCTTGAGACAGAACCCGAAACAGGTGGTCCTTTAGCCTATGAAAGTTTAGCTTCACTGACAGGTGCACAGGCTGTGGGTGGAAGCATCTACATGGGTCAAATAGATGTCACCCACCCTTTGGGTTATGGCTATAGCCGTACGGATTTACCAGTTTACCGAAACTCGACATTGTTTTTCAAACCTTCCAAAAACAGGGTACAGACTCCTGTACGGTATAGTGCCAACCCATTGCTAGGCGGATATGTTTCCAAGAACAACCTTGAAAAGATCAAGAAGAGTGCAAGTGTTCTGGTGTCTCCGGTTGGCAACGGGCGGGTTATTCATTTCATAGACAATCCCAATTTCCGAGGCACTTGGTTTGGAACAAACAAAGTGTTTTTCAACGCCTTATTTCATGGCAACAAAATCTGAGGAATGAAAAGCTTATAAATCCAGCGGCCTATGGCAATTACCATAGGCCGCTGTTGTTTACTCCATTTAGGATGCAAGGAAATGACAAAAATTTACGAAATTTGACAGAAATTATTCCTACGTGTCCAAAACTATCCTTTTACTTACCCCTCCATTTACCCAACTCAATACGCCTTATCCTGCTACAGCTTATATCAAGGGTTTTCTGAATACTTTAAATCAAGCTGCCGTACAAGCCGATCTGGGAATAAATGTGATGCTGCGGATTTTTTCTAGACAGGGTTTGAATGACATGTTCCATTTGGCTGAACAAAAAGGTATTGCCAGCTATTCGGCCAATAGCCAAAGAATTTTTAGACTGAAGAAAGCTTATCTGAATACCATTGATCCCATAATCAGGTTTCTGCAATATGGTGATCCCACTTTGGCCTATAATATTTGCGATGAAGAATATCTCCCACAGGCATCCCGATTTGAGCAGTTGGAAGAAATGGATTGGGCCTTTGGAACCATGGGCATTCAGGACAAAGCAAGACACCTGGCCACGCTCTATCTAGAGGATATTGGGGATTTTATACAAGAGGTCTTGGATCCGCATTTTGGATTCAGCCGGTATGCCGAAAAACTAGGAAGATCAGCCGTATCATTTGATCCCTTATACGATGCTTTACAATTGCCCTTGTCCTTTACAGACAGATATTTAGTAGAAGAGTTGGAACTGTTGATGCAAAAGCACCAACCAAGTTTGGTTTGTTTGTCGGTTCCTTTTCCAGGCAACCTCTATGGCGCACTTCGTTGTGGCCAATACATCAAAGAAAAATATCCCGATTCCAAAGTGGCCATGGGAGGAGGTTATCCCAATACTGAATTGCGGTCAATGAACGAACCCAGGCTGTTTGAGTACCTTGATTTTGTGACATTGGATGATGGTGAGGCACCCTTAAGTTGCCTTATAGAGTATTTGGAGGACATACGACCCTTAGAACAGCTCAAGCGGACATTTGTGCTTCATGAAGGACAGGTGAAATATATCAACCAAGCAAGGACTTCGGATATTGCTTTTAGTAAGACAGGCACGCCGGATTACACAGGCTTGTCTTTGCAGCGTTACCTCTCGGTGATTGAAATAGCCAATCCCATGCATAGACTTTGGTCTGACGGAAGATGGAATAAGCTGACCATGGCACATGGCTGTTATTGGAAAAAATGTTCCTTTTGTGACATTACGCTCGATTACATTAAAAATTATGAGCCCATTAGCGCAGCATTGATCTGTGACAGGATTGAGGAATTGATGGCTCAGACGGGTGAAAGCGGGTTTCATTTTGTGGATGAGGCAGCCCCTCCCGCGCTGATGCGTGAGGTAGCGCTTGAAATCCTCAAGCGGGATCTTAAAATCACCTGGTGGACCAACATCCGATTTGAAGAAAGATTCACTTTTGATCTTTGCAGGCTTTTGAAGGCATCCGGTTGCATAGCCGTCTCCGGAGGCTTGGAAGTGGCATCAGACAGGCTCCTGAACCTGATGCAAAAAGGAGTGTCCGTATCACAGGTAGCCAAAGTGGCCCATAACTTCACCGAGTCAGGAATCATGGTGCATGCTTACCTGATGTATGGTTTTCCTACCCAGACCACGCAAGAGACGGTGGATAGCCTGGAAATGGTGAGGCAACTCTTTATGATGAATGTCCTTCAATCCGGATTTTGGCACATGTTTGCCATGACTGCACACGCCCCGATTGGGATATCTCCTTCAGCTTTTAAAGTAGTCAAGACCGGACCGGAAAAAGGGAATTTTGCCGAAAATGATTATGATTTTGAAGATCCAGTAGGCACAGATCATGGGAGTTTTAGCGCTGGATTAAAAAAGGCCTTATTTAATTACATGCACGGGATCGGTTATGATTTCCCGCTGCAGGACTGGTTTGACTTCAGGATTCCCAGAACTACTGTTCCGCCCAATTTTATTTACAAAGCCATTACCAACAATGAAGGCCGGATGCCCAAACCCGATCAAAAAGTTGTTTGGCTCGGCATGCAGCCCTATCTCGTCCAACAGGTGACACATAAAAAAGGCAAGCAACAGGAGCAAAATTATTTAGTAGTCGAAAAGCATACGGAAAGTGTGAGGGTAAAAGTTCCTCGACCACTGGGTGAGTGGCTTTGTACCATTGCCCAACTGGCAGAACCACAACGCAACGAAAAGGAACTACAGTTCAAAACACTGCAGTCATCCTATGAGGAACATGGCTTGGGTCCATTTGAACCTTTCCTGCATAGTCCTGTATTTGCACAGGTAAGGGAAATAGGCTTGCTACTGGTGTAAAGGGCTCAGTTCAAAAATAAATTATCTGCCTTTTCATAAATTATTTGTTTTCGGCTATTTACTTATTGTTCAATTTTCCAATTGCGCAGTTGCTAAATCCAAAAATCTATATTGCCAAAAAAGAAAAACCCAGCCTATAAGGCTGGGTTTTCGTGCACTTTAACCACTAACAACCATAAAACAAATTCTTCATGCTTACGCAATCTGAAAGATGAAAAACATCAATTTGTTGTAGTCGGTACG
>DAIPZN010000002.1:37821-89875 GCA_036782195.1 Cyclobacteriaceae bacterium
GGAATCGAACCCGTGTTTTATCCGTGAAAGGGATACGTCCTAACCCCTAGACGAACCGACCATTTATCAAAAATTAAGACACTGACCAACAGTGTCTTAGTAGTCGATACGGGAATCGAACCCGTGTTTTATCCGTGAAAGGGATACGTCCTAACCCCTAGACGAATCGACCATTTTTTTATTTGGGGAACCCTCTTTTTAAAAGGTGATGCAAATATAAGGGCTTAAATTCATTCTGCAAAACAGGGCCAAAAAATATTTGGCAACTTAAGCCAAGCTGCTGAAAACTAGCTTAAAAAGATTTTCCGGGGAAACCACCACTTTCTTTATTAATTTCGCTGATCCAAATAAAGCACCCATTTTATAAGATGATTAAAAAAAGAGTGGCCATCAATGGCTGCGGAAGAATCGGACGATTGACAATTAAATTGCTCATTAATCAAGAAGATGTTGAGCTAGTAGCGGTGAATGACCTTACAGATCCTGAAACACTGGCCCATCTGATCCAATATGATTCTATACATGGCAAATTTGAACATAAAGTAAGCGTTGATTCAGGAGACTTAAGGATAGCAGGAAAGAGGATTAAGATATTTTCTGAAAAGGATCCTACAAAAATCCCTTGGAAGGAGCTGAATGTAGATGTAGTGTTGGAGTCAACAGGCAAATTCACAGATCCACTATTAGCATCAGGTCATCTTGAAGCAGGAGCCAAAAAAGTAATCATCACTGCGCCTGCAAAAGGAGATGTCCCGACAATAGTGCTCGGCGTAAATGATGCTTTGCTCACTTCTGAACACAGGATTGTGTCCAACGCCTCATGCACTACCAATTGTCTTGCTCCTATGGTGAAGGTATTGGATGACCACTTTGGGATAGAAAAAGGGTTTGTTTCTACTGTTCATTCCTATACCAATGATCAGAACCTTCATGATGCACCACATCGGGATCTGAGAAGGGCCCGTGCAGCGGCATATTCCATCATTCCTACAACCACACATGCTGCCCTGGCAATGGAAATCGTGCTCCCCCACCTCAAGGATAAAATTGAAGCTTCAGCCATGAGAGTGCCCGTTCCTGACGGTTCTTTGACAGATCTAATTGTGCTTTTAAAAGAAGAAACAACTACCGAGGCAGTCAATCAGCTGTTCAAGGATGCTGCAAATGGAGATTATGCGGGTATCATTGAATACAACACCGACCCCATTGTTTCAATAGATATCATAGGGAATCCCCACTCTTGCATATTTGATGCAGCATTGACCTCTGTAAAAGGTAAGCTAGTGAAAATCGTGGGTTGGTATGACAATGAAGCAGGCTATTCCAACAGGCTTGTGGATCTGCTTAAAAAAATGTAAAAAAAATTTATTCTTTATTTTCAATATAAGGCTTTACAAAATCAATTGCCTCCTGTACGGCATCTAAAAAAGCATCAAGATGTTCAATAAATTCCTTGCCGAAACCTTTATCGGCGAGGATATCTTTACCTTCATTGAGTAATTCATTGATTTGGTTGATCTCAAACAAGGATAAAGCAGGTTTTACTTTATGTCTGATTTCTTGAATTGTAGTATCATTTTGCTCTTCGGAACCCTCTAAATACTTTTCTCTCAATTCATGAAGAGAATTGTAAATAGCAGTCAAAAGCTCTGCCTTGAAGTCAGCATCGCCTTCTGTCATTTCATCTATCCTATCGAAGTTAATAGGTGGGTTACTTAGCATTTTTTATTGTTGATTTACACTCACTCCGGCAAGAAAACCTGTACTCCAAGCAGCCTGAAAATTGAATCCACCTGTTATTCCATCCAAATTTGTAACCTCACCTGCAAAAAACAATCCCGGTACCAATTTGCTTTCCATGCTGTCAGGGTTTATTTCATCTAAAGATACACCGCCTGCCGTAACAAACTCATCCTTAAATGTTGTCTTCCCTTCCAAGCTGGCAATATAACAAAAAAGATTCTGAACTAGTTTATGAAATTGCTTTTTTGGTAAATCTTGCCAAAGAAGGTCATGATTGATTTCAGACTTTTCTGCTAGATGTTCCCAAAGTCTACTAGGTAGCCCAAATAGCGGGTTTCCGGAAATTTTCTTCTTGGGATGTTTTGATTTAAACGCATTTAAAGACGAAACAATACCTTGTTCATCCATATCATGTACCCATCGGATATGCACGTTGGATTTATAGTTTTTTTCAAATAACCACTCAGCACCAAACGCCGATAGCTTCAGTACTGCAGGACCGCTGATCCCCCAATGGGTGATCAACAAAGGTCCCCTGTAACTGAGTTTAGTCCCCTCGAGTTTCACCAATGCGTCAGGTACTGAAATACCCATTAACTTGGTCAATGGCTCTTTCGGTGTATTAAAAGTAAACAATGAAGGTATCGGGGAAACAATCTGATGTCCCAAGTCCTGCACAAATTTAAAGCTCTCAGCTTTTGGAAAACCGCCAGTGCAGATGATCAACTTATCAAAAAAAAGTTTTTTATCCTTCGCTTCAACTAAAAAACCATTGTCCGCAGGCAAGATCCGCTCTACACCAAATCCATACTTCAGGGAAACACCTTGCCGATCTGCTTCTTTCACCAAAGCATTGATGATGCTTTGAGAACTGTCAGAGGTTGGGAACATTCTACCATCAGCCTCAATCTTTAATTCTACTCCTCTAGTCTCAAACCAATTTACCGTATCTTTAACTGAAAAACGAGCAAAAACCTTTTTAAGGAACTTCTCACCTCTTGGATAGTTTTTGACTAATTTGGACACTTCTGGAGCATTGTGGGTAACATTGCACCTACCTCCACCAGAAATGGCTACTTTTGCCAATGATTTTGAAGTTTTTTCCAATATGGTAACTTCCGCTCCTGACATGGCTGCATGTATGGCAGCAAAATACCCGGAAGCTCCAGCTCCTATAATTCCAACACGTACCTTTCCCAAAACTGAAATTAATTATCGTTTTTTACCTGATATAGATCCCAATATCCCCCTTGTCAATTCCCTGAAAATGGTTCTGCCCAGTTGCCTTACCATGGTGTTTTTACTCAGTTCATCCATAAAACTTGTTTCTTTTACAGGTCTTCCCCGAGGAGCTGCAGGTTTGGATCCAGCTTTTCTTTCAGCTTCAATTTCAGACCGGCTGATTTTTGCATCCAAAAGTTCAAAAGCACTTACCCGGTCAAGTGGGATGTTGTATTTTGGAACCAAAACAGAATTTTTCACCAACACATCTATTTCTTGCTGATCCAAAATGTCCATCCTACTGATTGGTGCCCTTAATAAGGTGTGGGCCAAAGGTGTAGGTACACCTTTTTCATTTAACGCTGTCACAATAGCCTCCCCTATTCCCATGGAAGTCAATACTTCCGATGTTTTATAATAGGTACTGATCGGGTAATTTTCTGCAGTTTTAGTGATATCCTTTCGGTCTTTTGCAGTAAATGCTCGCAAAGCATGTTGAATTTTCAACCCCAATTGTCCTAATACTTTCTCAGGCACATCTGTAGGTGCCTGTGTACAAAAATATACTCCAACTCCTTTTGATCGAATCAGTTTAACGATGGCCTCAATCTTATCCAGCAGGTCTTTGCTTGCATTGTTGAAAACCAAATGGGCTTCGTCGATAAACAGACAAAGCTTGGGTTTGTCTGGATCCCCCACTTCTGGGAATGTCTCGTAAATCTCCGACAAAATACTCAACATGAAAGTGGAGAACAGTTTAGGTCTGTTTTGAATATCGGTCAATCGTATAATTGAAACGACTCCTTTACCGTCTACAGTCCTTACAAAATCAGCTACGTCGAATGAAACTTCTCCAAAAAAATGATCTGCACCTTGTTGTTCTAGCTCAATCAACTTTCTCATGATGGTATTGACTGTAGCAGATGACACAGCTCCAAACTCTTTAGCTATTTCTTCTTTTCCTTCATTAATGACAAATTGAAGAACTTTTTTCAGGTCTTTTAAGTCAAGTAACGGCAAATGGTGCGTATCACAATACCGGAATACCATTGCGATCACACCTCTTTGGGTATCGTTTAGCTCAAGAATCTGGGCGATGAGGACTGGACCGAATTCAGAAACTGTAGCTTTCAGTTTTACACCTTTTTCCTGGCTGATGGTCATCAATTCAACGGGCAACCCTTGAGCCTCAAATGCCACACCAATGGCCTCACTCCTCTTTGAGATATGTGGATTTTCAATACCAGGCATGGCTAATCCGGATAAGTCTCCTTTCAAGTCCATCAAAACCGAAGGTATACCTTTCAAGGAAAGTTGCTCGGCAAGAACCTGCAGCGTTTTAGTCTTTCCTGTACCTGTTGCTCCGGCAATCAAACCATGCCTATTCAAGGTCTTTAACGGAATTTTTATCTGGGCATCTGATACGGGTTCAGCATCTAAAATAGCAGTTCCCAGTACAAAATAATCATTTTTAAAGGTATAACCCGAGTTGATATGTGTTCGAAAAGCTTCCAGTTTATCCATTTGAACATGTATTTGTCAGCAGAAAATATAATGACATTTATTGACTATTAACTTCCCAAAAGTAAAAAAACAAGATTTAGGTTGTCACGTTATTAGCTTATCTAACTGCTATCCCCTTGGGAATATGGGTTAAACGGTTTTACTTTGGGGATATAATTATCATTTCTTAATGAAGACGCAATTTACTGGCAATATCTATTTTAATCACCGAATATTCTTGATCCTTATCTGTGTTTTTTGCCAGATGCAGGTAATCCAAGCTCAGGTCAGGCCCAGTTTAGGTGGCTCTTCAAGACTGATGACGAGTGCGCTTCAAGAAATGGAAAAAGGTGAATATGAAAAAGCCAATGGTTTGTTTAGACAGATCATTGAAAACAACCTACCCATACCACCTGAGATGCCTTACTTTTTTGCTGAGACACTCTTTGAACTTGGGCAATATGACAACAGTGCCAATTTCCTCCAGAAATATCTTGAGATCAATGGTTTTAAGGGTGACAATTACGAAGCTGCAAAAGCGCTTGAAAAGCGGCTTTCTGCCCCACTTCAAGCCATTCAATCCTGTAAATTGTGTGATCGTAGGGGGTATAGGTATGCAACTTGTCAAACTTGCTCAGGGGAAAAAAGGCTTTCCCAGAGTTGCGGCTATTGTAGGGCCAAAGGGGTTGTTGGCTGCATAACCTGCAAAGGATCCGGATTGGTAACGCGAAAAAACGTCTTCAATATCACTGAGTATTACGAATGTGAAAAATGTGCAGGGCAAGGGAGATTTACATGTCCCAGATGTGATGGTTCTCATGTGGAATACAGCGATTGCAGGACATGTTTAGGGACAGGAAGGACCTTGACTGAGTCTATATGCAACCACAGTGATCAGGACACACCAAGACACATGTCACAAATCTTTCAAAAACTTCAGCACCATCCTTAATGAAGAAAGGGGATCCAAAATTTAGCAATGCTAAGTTTTGGATCCCCCTATTCAACTGAAATCAATTCTGAACTTTAAAAGCTGTCTGATTTAATTTCCCCTGTTTACATACAGTATTTATCAAGGGCATTTTGTGCACCATTATAATTAAGCTTTAGAGCGGCCCTGATATCTTCGCAACCTTCTTTGTTGTTTTTTGTTGCTATTTTTAACATACCTCTATAGTAATAAGCCTGCCCAAAATTACTTTTCATCTTAATAGCAGCACTGTATTCCTTCATTGCTTCCTTGGTGTTACCGAGCTGATGCAGTGCCCTCCCTTTCATGAAATACGCCATTGCAGGTGCACCAGGCACCTGAACCGCATAATCTGCATACAAGAGTGCAGTGCTGTGGTTGCGCTGCTTTTGATAAAGATTAGAAAGGCTTAGCATCACCTGGACATTTTTGCTGTCTAATTTCAATGCTGCAATAAAATCCTGTTCTGCTTTTTCTACTTGCCCTAATTCTTCAAAGGAACGCCCTCTGTTGTACAAAGCTTTGACATCTTTAGGTCTTGTGGCCAAATAATCGTTGTAAGCTGCTATTGCAGCCTCATAATTGCCGTCATTGAAATGCTGATCTCCCTTATTGGAATCACCTCCCGCACAGGAAGAAAGCAAAATCAACACAAAAAATAATGTACTTAGAAGGTTTCTTAAATTCATGAATATTTAAATTTGATTAGACTGCCACGTTATTTTCCCTAAGTGCGTCATTCAAAGAAGTCTTCAGGTCTGTAGAAGCTTTTCTTTGACCGATGATCAAGGCACATGGCACATGAAACTCACCTGCGGGAAATTTTTTAGCCATTGATCCAGGAATCACTACTGACCTGCTTGGAACATAGCCTTTATATTCTTTAGGCTCTGAACCTGTTACGTCTATGATCTTGGAACTAGCTGTAAGGGTAACACCTGCACCGATTACTGCTTCTTTGCCTATTCTTACTCCTTCAACAATGATAGCACGTGATCCGATGAATGCCCCGTCCTCAACTATTACGGGTGAAGCCTGCACAGGTTCTAAAACACCGCCGATTCCTACACCTCCACTCAAGTGTACATGCTTGCCGATTTGCGCACAAGAACCAACTGTGGCCCAGGTATCAACCATCGTGCCACTGTCCACATAAGCTCCTATATTCACATAAGAAGGCATCATAATCACACCACTTGCCAGATAAGCTCCATATCTTGCTACTGCATTCGGAACTACACGAACACCTTGTTTGGCATAATTTGTTTTGAGCGCCATTTTATCATGATACTCAAAAGGGCCTACCTCGATTGTATGCATCTTCTGAACTGGGAAATATAATATGACAGCCTTCTTTACCCATTCATTGACTTGCCAAGAACCATCTGCCAAAGGTTCTGCAACCCTTAATGCCCCTCTATCCAAATCATTGATTACTGATTTGATGGCTATTTCAACTTCCTTTTCTTGGAGCATTTCCCTGTTTTCCCAAGCTTTTTCGATAATCGACTGTAAATCCATATTTTTTGCTAGTTTTCGCTATTGTTTCTGATTATGTCTAGAATAAGATTGACAATTGCTTCTGTCTTGAAACCACTAAAAGATCCAAGAGCATATCACCGCTTTGCCAAATCGCTGCGTGAAACAAATAAATACAGCATTAACATCATAGGATTTTCAGAAAAATATATACCTGATGAAAATGAGTTAACATTTTCCACTATTTTTTGCCATAAAAGAAATCATCCTTCAAGACTTTTAGCACCTATCAGGTTTTTAGGGAACCTCATTAGGTTCCGCCCCAAAATTGTAATTGTTACAACTTATGAATTGCTATTTGCAGCTATACTTGGAAAAATTCTGATCAGGTATAAATTAATTTATGATGTCCAGGAAAATTACAGTCACAATATAAGGCACAACCAAACTCAGCAAGGTTTTGTACAGAAAATTTCGCAGGCATATATCTGCTTTAATGAAAGACTGGCAAAGTTTGCTATAGATCATTATATTTTTGCAGAGGCTTGTTACACGGCTGAATTGCCCAAGATGAAACCTTTTCTGGTGCTGGAGAATAAAAGCATTTTCCATTTTCCTCATAAATCAATCGACTTATCCTTAAAGAAAAAAATCAACTTCATAATCTCAGGCACTTTGACACCTGTATATGGTATTGAAGCAGGAATAGCATGGTTTCTAAGACTTGAAAAATCTATTCCAGGATCTAAGCTTCACCTGATAGGTCATGTACCGCTTACAGATTTCAGGGAAAAGCTTTTGCACATAGCCAAGGCTAACCCATCCATTCAAATCAACATTTCACAACATCCAATTCCTTATGATGAAATTTTGGAAGCATATCAACACGCTGATTGTTGTATTATGCCTTACCAACAGCTTCCCAGCATCGCTCCAAAAATCCCAAGCAAACTTTACGAATGTCTGGCTATGGGTATCCCGGTGTTGTTCCCTCACAATCCCCTGTGGCTTTCATTGGCTGAAAAATCAAATGGAGGAAGAGAAGTGGATTTCCAGGAACAGGAAAACACCTTCGAGACTTTTCAAAATGCCATAAGCAAACCCTTTTTTGGGAACGATTCCTTGAATCAGGACTTGCTATGGGCTAAGGACGAGCCTAAACTGACAAACCTACTTGAAGCAATGCAGAAAGAAGTTTAGTCTTCTTTGGTGACATTTGCCCGCTTTCCAAACCTACCTTCCTTAGGCACCTTTGCTTCACTAGTTTCTTTTGGTTGAGGTTGGCTAGTTGGACCTTCAGCAGGTTTTTTTTCATTCCTCTTATGTTTGAAATTGGGCTTCTTCTTCTTTTTATGATGTGGATTTGGTCCGTTGCCCTTTTTCCTTTCAATACCTGAATATTCCGGTCCAGGCTCAAAACCTTCAGGAAGTGGGATTTTGGTCACTTCTTGTCCAATTAGTCTTTCTATCTGTAAAAACTTATACCTGTCTTTGTCATTGATAAAAGTAATCGCCTCACCTTGAGAATCAGCACGAGCTGTTCTACCAACACGGTGTACATAATCTTCAGGATCATTTGGCGTGTCGTAATTGACCACTAACTCTATTCCAACCACATCTATACCTCTTGAAATTATGTCTGTGCCTATAAGGATTTTGAGTGCCCGGTTTTTAAACCTTGACATGATGTTTTCCCGGTCGGCTTGTTCCAAATCAGAGTGGAAAGCTTCAATATCAAATTGGTTTTTAAGAATGCGGAACAAACTCTTTACTTTCTCCTTTGTCCCTGCAAAAATGATGACGGCTTCATAATCTTTCTGTTTCAGGATATGCTTTACCAAGGCTTCTTTTTGGGTATCGTACACCAGATAGGCACTCTGTGTCACCCCTGCAGCTGTTTTGCCTATTGCAAGGCTGATTTCTTCAGCATCATGCAAAATCTGCTTGCTGAATTGTCTGATTTTAGGAGGCATTGTAGCCGAAAAAAGAATTGTCTGCCTATTCTTTGGAAGATAATTAACGATTTTGAGTATATCGTCAGAAAAACCCATGTCCATCATCCTGTCAGCCTCATCAAGAATAAGGTGTTCGAGGGTATCAAATTTGATTTTTCCACCTGCTAGCAGTGCAATCAACCTGCCAGGCGTGGCGACAATGATTTCAGCACCAGACTCCATAGCCTTTTTTTGCTGCTCCCAGACGATCCCATCTCCACCTCCATACACCGGAATAGAACTGATACCGACGAAATAAGCAAAACCTTGGATCTGCTGATCAATCTGAACAGCCAATTCCCTGGTAGGTGCAAGAATCAAGGTATTCAATTCTGACTTTCCTGATCGTGCTATCTTGTTCAAAATAGGCAATATAAACGCCGCTGTCTTCCCTGTGCCTGTCTGAGCACAGGCAATTAAGTCTTTACCCGATCCAATTACCGGTATTGCAGCTTCCTGAATGGGCGTCGGTTTATCAAAACCCATTGCTTCCAATCCTTCATTTAGGCTGGACTCAAAATTAAATTGTTTAAAACTCAATATTTTATTTGTTAAATGTATAAATAAGCCCATGCAATTAGCACAAACTGCAATGGGAGTCTTGCCAACAACGCCCATCTGGGTATTCCTTTAGCACCCTTTTGGTACATATAAATATTGGCAGGAAATACTGCCAATAAAAGAATGATAATCCCAATGGCTGCTAAAGAACGGGTTGAATCAAATAACAACCCTATTCCAAGAAAGATTTCAACCAATCCTGTTACTTTGTTGATGATATCCGGTCTAGGAAATATCGGTGGAATGATTCTGATGAACATCTTTGGTTTCACAAAGTGCATTAGGCCTGCAAAAACATAGATTAGGGCTTTTACACAAAGAAAAAAAATGAACATCTAATCTTAAATTTAAAACCAATCCTTATTTTTCAAAATAAAAGTAGGTGAACAAGGTCAAATTACAAAACAAAAAAATATTCACTGCCCTTATTAATTCAAATACTATGGTAAAAGGTATGCCACAACGACTCGTATTCGTCTCTACAAGTTATTTTTTATTTCTATTTCTTTCTGCTCTTTCTGGTGTGGCCCAGACATTCACCATCAGCGGAAACATCAAAAACGGCGTGTCCGATAGCCAGATTTCTGGTGCAGCAATCACGCTAAGAGAAACCGCCTTCAGTGCTGTTTCAGATGCTTCTGGAAGTTTTCAAATCAAGAATGTCCCCAAAGACAAGTATGTGCTGAATATCAGCGTACCTGGATTTCAGGGCTATCAGGTCCAGTTGAAGCTTGATGGAAACAAATCACTAGGTACCATAACGATTTTTCCCATAGGTTATGAAGATGGAACTGCAGCAGCGCTTCAAAAAACAATTAGGGCTACTAATGTCGCTGAACTATTTTCTAACCGACCCAATTTCATCGGGGGGCAATCTGTTTTTGGCATTGCTCCAGAGCCCAAACAGTTGCTAGGCAACTATTACCTAGATCAAAAATGGAACAAAGCCTCTATCCTACTCTACAAAGAATCAGAAATCATAGAAGGCTATATGGTCCGCTACCATATCCAAAACAATGCGTTTGAAATCCGTGCAGAGGATAGTGAAGAAATCAGCAGCATCCCTGGATTGCGGATCAGAAACATCGTATGGCTTGATTCAAAACATCAGGTCCCACGCTATTTTATCAATGGCATGGACCTCAAAGACGAGGGAGCTCCTATCTTGGGATTTTTTGAAGTATTGGTAGACGGCAAACTCCCACTCGTGCGCAGGACAGTAGCCACAATCAAGGCTGCCAATTACAATACAGCTTTAATGGTTGGGAATAAAGACGATACCATCATGAAAAGGAATGTGTATTATTACATCGACGGCAAAAACCTGGTGGCCATCCCCAAAAAGACGAAACAGTTTTTTACGATTTTTGGGGAAAATGCAGCTGAACTGGAAGCTTTTGCCAAAGAAAATGCACTCAATCTAAAGGAAGCTTCATCCTGGTTTACATTATTTACCCAATACAACAGCAAATTTGAAGGCTTTGAACCTTTGATTCCAAAACTGACCGATTGATTTATGAAAAAGTATGTACTGCTTGCTTTAGTTAGTTTCACCGCCTGGACTGCTTCGGCGCAAACCACCCAAAAGCCGCCTTTACACGGCAAAAACTGGATGGCCATTACCGGAAAACCTCTCGGGGCTACCGCTGGAGCCATGATATTTCAACAGGGAGGAAATGCTGTAGATGCAGCTTGTGGCATGCTGGGGGCTGTCTGTACGATGTGGGATGTGCTTTCTTGGGGAGGAGAGACACAAGCCTTGATTTTCAATCCTAAAACAGGTCAAGTGTTAGGAATCAATGCAATGGGAGTAGCTCCAAGCGGAGCGACTGTTGGTTTTTACAAAGAAAAAGACATGCCTTATCCACCAGAATATGGGCCGCTTTCCGCTACTACACCCGGTACTCCCGGAGGACTGATGACAATGCTTGCCGAATTCGGCACCATGAGCTTGGAGCAGGTTCTCGCTCCTGCAATGCAAATGGCGCAGGGGTATCCTATAGAAGCCCAGACAGCCAATATGATCGAATCCCGCAAAGACTTGATCAAGGAATGGCCTTATTCCAAACAGGTTTTTCTTCCGCATCTGGGAAAAGAAAGAGAAGCTCCACATGCTGGTGAAGTTTTTGTACAAAAAGACCTATTGGAGACATTACAAAAACTTGTTGCGGCTGAAAGAGAAGCTTTAGCTGCTGGCAAATCAAGAAAAGAAGCCATTTATGCCGCATATGACCGTTTCTACAAAGGAGATATCGCAGAAGAGATTGTCAGAGGTACCCGTGAGCAAGGAGGACTTTTTACCATGGAGGATCTCAGCAAATGGAAAGTCAAGATAGAGGAACCACTGCATGTTAACTATAAAGGAATTGAAGTTTATAAGTTAAAAGAATGGACTCAAGGACCTGCTTTGCTCCAAAGCCTGAATATCCTGGAAAATTTTGACCTTAAATCCATGGGCTATAATTCCGCAAATTATATCAATACAGTATACCAAGCGATGAGCCTTGCCTTTGCGGATAGGGATTTTTACTACGGTGATCCGGATTTTGAGCCGCAGAGTCCTATGAAAGGACTATTATCAAAGGCTTATGCAAAAGAAAGGGCAAAACTTATCAAACATGAGAATGATCCTAAAATAGGCCCCGGGGACCCCTACCCTTTTCAAAATGGCAAGAACCCATTCCTCCATCTGCTCAAAACAGAAGAAGATAAAAAGGTAGCATCAGCAGAGCCTGTAGACAATTCGTTTTTGGAGACTTTTTTGGCAGGAACGACTTCTATTCAGGCTGCAGATGCTGAAGGTTGGGTAGTATCTGTGACCCCTTCCGGCGGATGGATTCCAGCAGTAATTGCAGGAAATACAGGAGTTGGCCTAAGCCAAAGGATGCAAAGTTTTGTGTTGGATGAAAAACTCAATCCATTCAATATCCTTGAACCTGGTAAAAGGCCTAGAGTCACGCTGACACCCAGTATGGCACTGAAAGACGGCAAGCCATTCCTTTCTTTTGCTGTACAGGCAGGAGATACCCAGGATCAAAACTTGCTCCAATTGTTCTTAAACATGGTCGAGTTTGACATGACAGTTCAGGAAGCGGCAGAAGCAGCCAACTTCAACAGCTACCAGATGCAATCTTCCTTTGGCGCCCATGAATCGAAGCCTGGAGCAATCACCTTGAGCACCCAAATTCCCCAGTGGACACGAAATGATCTGAGGAAAAGAGGTTATATAATGGACTTCCAGGAAAGGACTTCAGGACCATTAAACGCCATCTGGTTTGACTGGAAGCATGGGACTTTCTGGGGTGGATCGAGTAACCATGGGGAAGATTATGGGATAGCCTGGTAGTCAAAATTAAAAAGATTTCATAGAGAATAATCCTTTATATATTAGCTGTTTCACCATGAGAATTGCTGCGTAAGCAGTCGGAAATGCTATATTTGCAGCTTTTATAAACAAACCTTACTTAAATGAACAACTTTATAGAAGAACTGCGTTGGAGAGGGATGCTCCAGGATATGACTCCCGAATTGGGAAATCACCTCGATACCGGAATGGCTTCCGCTTATTTGGGATTTGATCCAACAGCAGATTCTTTACATATAGGGCATCTGGTGGGTGTCATGACTTTAGTGCATTTCCAGCGGGCAGGCCACAAACCAATAGCCTTGGTTGGAGGTGCTACAGGAATGATCGGCGACCCTAGCTTCAAGTCAGCCGAAAGAAACCTGTTGGACAAAGCCACATTGGACCATAACGTGGCTGCAATCCAAAAGCAACTTCAAAAATTTCTTGACTTCCAAGGCACTAGCGACAATAAAGCCGAAATGGTCAACAATTATGACTGGATGTCCAAGTTCTCTTTCCTGGATTTCATCAGAGATGTAGGCAAACACATTACAGTCAACTATATGATGTCAAAGGATTCTGTAAAAAGAAGACTGGAAGAAGGCACAGGCTTATCCTTTACCGAATTCAGCTATCAGTTGATTCAAGGCTACGACTTTTACCATTTATGGAAGCATAATCAGGTAACGGTACAGCTGGGCGGATCGGATCAATGGGGAAATATTGTCACCGGTACTGAAATGATCAGGAAAATGGAAGGAGGAAGTGCTTATGCATTGACAGTCCCTTTGATCACGAAAGCAGATGGTACCAAATTCGGTAAAACAGAGTCCGGTTCAGTCTGGCTGGATCCTGAAAAAACCTCACCTTATGCTTTCTACCAGTTCTGGCTGAATGTCTCAGATGAAGATGCTGCCAAATACATCCGAATCTTCACGGTACTTGATCAGAGCACGATTCAGGAACTTGAACAACAGCATGCAGAAGCTCCTCATCTGCGGATTTTACAAAAAGCCATCGCAAAAGAAGTAACTTCTCTGGTCCATAGTTCCCAAGATTACGAAATGGCTGTAAAAGCCTCAGCTATATTATTTGGCCAATCTTCTACCGAAGATTTGGCTGCACTTGATGAAAGAACATTCCTTCAGGTTTTTGAGGGTGTACCACAAGTTGAAATCAAGCAGGAAGAATTTCAATCTTGTTCTAATGTGTTGGATCTTTTGACTGACAAAGCATCTGGACAAATCTTCCCTTCAAAAGGTGAAGCTAGAAAAATGATACAAGGAGGTGGTGTTGCCATCAATAAAATTAAACTCACAGATCCAAACTCCCCTGCTTCATATGAATTGCTTCAGAACAAGTTTCTACTCGTTCAAAAGGGTAAGAAAAACTATTTTATCATTGAAGTAAAATAAGCTGACTTATATAATCACCATTTAAAGCCCTTTATTTAAGGGCTTTTTTTGTATATTTATCAGTAATAAATTTATCCAAAACAATGAAAATTACTGCTAAATATTTCTTTTTAAATCTATTTTTGATTTTTGTCACTTCTTGTTTTAATGAAGATCAGCCTTCTGAAGATGCTGAAATCACGATATTGGAGCTTACTGATAGTTTACATCAGGAATTTTTTGATTTTGAAATAACAGGAGGTACACTCACTACCCCGCTGAGTGTATCCAATGATGGTTTAGACGGGATTTACGGTTTAAATATGGAGGATATTGACAACCTCGATGGTCAGAACTTACTTTTCTTCTCCTGCATCAATTCTCTCAATACCAATTTACTGCAAAAAGCAAGCTTGAGAAATGCTTTGACCGACTTTTCCGAGTGTAGACAAGATGTAGCCATGGTCTATTTAGCTGAACTGCAGCTTTTGCTGGAGCAATCAGAAGTGATCAGACAAGACATTGTGCAACGTTTTGAAACAGGGAGCATTGGTCAGGAAGAGGCGGAGAATCTGCTAGAAACGATGAGGAGCGATTTTGAAGAAGCTTACATCCTCTTGAAGGAGTCTTATAGTGATGATTTTGAAGCCTGTCTTGAAACAGCGATCAGAAGTTTCAACAGTACTTTAAACTCCTCACAGTGGAGTGAGTTTACAAGCTGCATCGAAGCCTGATTTTTTACTCGCTTAATTTTATGACATTTTTCACAATGGCATATTAAGTTGACTACTGTTTAATATCTTTGCTGAAGCAAAACTGTTCTTCTTAACCATATGGCGACTTCAGCTAAAAACAACAAAGAAAAGCTTATTCTAGATGCAGCGATCAACCTATTCAATTCCAAGGGATTTCATGCCACTACCATGGATGATGTGGCAAAGACAGCTGGTATCAGCAAAGGCCTTTCCTATTTTTATTATAAAAACAAAGAAGACTTATATCTAGCCGTAACTAAAAAAGGTTTTGATGGCTTGAAGGATATTTTTAGAGATGTATTCAAGGGAAAGGGTAAAACCGGGATGGATATGTTGACAGACCTTTCTTTACAATATATCCAATTTGCACAGGACAATAGAATGTACTATGATGCCATTGTGAACTTTATGGGAATTGTCAATCAGTATACTCAGGAAGATCTAAGAAAAAACATCAATCCACTTGTACTAAAAAGCGAACATTTCCAGAAGTTGTTGGATATCCATCACGATTGCGGCAAAATAGGAGCTCAAATGGTTTCACAAGGAATCAAGGATGGAAGCATCAGACCGGAGTTGCAGCCTGAAGTAACATTTTATACCATATGGAGCATGCTGATCGGCTACGAAAAATTAATGGGGCCGGTTAGGTATGAGGGTAAAGAGATCAAAATCCACTTGGATAACTGGAAACCTGGGTTTTTACGTTTGATGCAGGACATGCTGAAAGGAACGATACAAGCACAAAAAATACAACCTGTACAGGCAAGTTTGTTTTAATAAGAAAACCACCGGCACCTATTTGTCACATTAGAAGACAAATCGGTACCGGTGGTTTAATTGCTTGATTATTAAAGCGAAATATTAAGATTTTTTCTCTGTTCTTTCTCTATATTCTGAAGGTTCCTCTACAACATAATGGCCACTTTCGTGGTCAGACCGTAGGTCTTTGACACCCAAGTAGCCACCAAATGCACCCGCAAGCGCACCTAAAATCAAGGCTAAGGCCAAATAAAGTGAAACTTCAGCCGCGGTCTCGGCAACTTCTTCAGTCGTTTCATTTACCCTTCTGCGGGTTTCTTCTTTAAACTCCTGAAACTGTCTTCTGAGGTTTTCATACTCAGCCAGGTATTCATCTACAGTTCTTTCTGCTTCGGCTCTGCTCATGTCAGTCCTTTCAACCACAACATTTACAAGCGCTTCACGATCAATTTCCTCATAAGATTGTTGAAATATGTTCCTAGCACTTCTAAAGATCTGTTCTATTCCTGCATCTGCTCGTGAAGGTCTTCTTGCCGTTTCCCTTCCCTGTTGTTGGGCCTGATCTCTCAGCTGTCTTCCTTGAGCTTCCAAGCGCTCCGGTTGAAGCGCTTCTTTATTGGTATCTTCCAATAGAGCGTAGATCTCATTTTTTGCGTCTTCCAATGTAATGTTTATCTCACCCATTTGGTCTTCTAGCATGGGACCAACTGATTCTTTGACTACCTCTCCGGTTTGACCTAGAACAGAACCAACCATATTGCCAACACCAGAAACAATTTTGCCTACAGCGCTAGTCAGAAGCCAAGCAGCAACTACAGCGTATATAGCCCAAGTCAATATACCCTGCATTACACCTGCTTTGGTATTGAGCGAGACACCAACTCTTGCTGCAACATATCCTCCTAATGCCAGAGCAAGGACATTGCTCAAACCCCACCAAACAAACATACCGGTTCCTAATCCTTCCAATGGTCTTTGTTCTTCAGTGGGCTCAATGCTGCCAAAACCTGCAGCCAATCCGAAAAGGTTTAGCACTAGCATGAGGGAAAGCACAGATACCAAACCTGCGAGAATTGCTCTCCACGAAACGTCTCTTTTTGTTTCGAAGTCATATTTTACTTTTGTAGCGATCTTCATGTCAAAATTAATTTATTGAAAAATGATTTTACTCAAGCAAAATTAATTTTAAAAAAATGCAAAATATTATATAATAAAATGATAAATTTATATTATATCTTTTATATGTTTTGTTTTAAAACCAAAAAGTCACTGCTTCCTACAGTGACTTTCTCTATTGTTTTTCATATCTAATTATGAACAAAGAAGAATTTTACCGTTTCTTCCCGATTGTTCATATGCTTGTAAAGCTTCTTTAAATTGTTCAAGTTGAAATATTCCCTGAACATCAACTTTGACTTTTTCAGACATCAAATGACCCAAGACCACTTTAAATGCTCTATTTCTACTGCTGGCGTCAAGATTTTCTATCCAGGTAGTTAGCCAAAATCCTTTGATTGTTATTTCTTTAAAGATCAACAAACCGGAATTGAGGGGAATATTTTCTAAACTCAATGAGCCAAAGACCAGCATCAGTCCCTTTGATTTCAGACAGGCAAGTGCTCTTGCACCTAAAGGCCCGCCTACTGCATCAAAGACAACATCTACCCCTTCTGGGATTTTTTCAAAGAGGACTTTTTGCAGTTTTTCTTTCTCCGTATTGATTACAAGATCGGCACCAAGCTGATGCAGCATTTCTTTTTGCTCATCTCTTCTTACAGTCACTGCCACCTTGATTCCCTTTTCTTTAGCCATTTGAATGGCTAATTTTCCAAATGCCGATGCGCCTGCTGTAACCAAAAGCCACTGGTTTTCGGTCAATCCAGAAATCTCCAGCATACCATATGCCGTCATGGGATTGACGAAAACCTGACAGGCTACTGCGTCTGGCATACTTTCCGGTACGGGAATGACAGTTTGCGATGGCACGCATACATATTCTTTCCAGGTTCCGATTGCAGTAAAAACCACTTTTGTTCCAGTAGGAAATGAGTTTCCTTCATCCACCTTATCTACAACACCAACTGCTTCAAATCCTGCACTACTTGGTAATTTGGGTGTAATTCCGTACATCCCTCTTATAAACATGATGTCTGAAGGATTGATGTTCCTTGCTGTGACTTTGATTCTGATTTCATGTGGCTTAGGCTCAGGAACTGCAACTTCCTGCAATTCCAACACCTCCTCCGGATTACCCGTCTGTTTAAAAATGATCTGTTTCATAAATTGAAGTTAAGGAAATATATGCTGTATGCATCATAAATTACACATTTAGATAGCCTATAAATAGGATATTATCTATCTTGTTTTGAAACAAAACCTAACCATCACTATGGATTTATCAACCTTGTTTTCCTTAAACAACAAAGTTGCTCTGATTACGGGAGCAAGCAAAGGAATAGGATATAGCATCGCTGAGACTTTTGCAGCTGCAGGTGCAAAAGTCGTCATCAGCAGTAGAAAACAGGATGCATTGGATGAAATGGCTGGCAAGTTGCGCGATAAGGGATATGAAGTTATCGGCATTGCCTGCAACGTAGGAAACATAGCAGAGCTGAAGCCTTTGGTAGAAAAAACCGTGGCCCATTATGGACAGATTGACATTCTGGTCAATAATGCAGCTGTAAATCCCGTTTTTGGACCAGTTCATGACACGAGCTTGGAAGCATACAATAAAATCATGGACGTCAACCTCCGGGCTCCATTTGAGTTGATGAAATTATGTTTTCCATACCTGAGAGGCTCCTCCAACGGTTCTGTTATCAACATCAGTTCTGTAGGCGGAATTTCTCCCGAAACTGGTCTGGGCATCTACAGTGTCAGCAAAGCAGCGTTGATTTCAATGACAAAGGTGTTTGCCAAAGAATGGGGAGACCATAAAATCAGGGTGAACGCAATTTGTCCAGGATTAATCCAAACCAAATTTTCAGAGGCATTGTGGAACAATGAAAAAATGCTGCAACAGGTAATGAAAATGCTGGCTTTAAAAAGGGTTGGCGAAAGTGAGGAGATCGGAGCTGCAGCACTTTATTTAGCTTCTCCCGCCTCTTCCTATACCACAGGCGCAGTCCTTACCGCTGATGGTGGCCTCACCATCTAATCTTAAAAATATGCATTTACCCAAAGAACTTCTGAGTGACAAAGTCAGGGAGCTTATTCCCCGATATGAAAAATTCTTGCGCGAAAAAGTATATCCGCTTGAAATGGAGGCGATATATAATTCCTTTCGCGCCCAACTTCCAAGGTTGCATGAACTTAGAAACCTAGCCAAAAAAGAAGGTTTATTTGCGCCTCATTTAGACAAAGCAGATGGTGGTGTAGGCTTAAACTTAATGGATTTCGCCGCCATTTCTGAAATCTTAGGCAAGAGCCCTCTTGGACATTATGTTTTTAATTGCAACGCTCCAGACATCGGAAATATGGAATTGATGCACCGCTTTGCCAGTAATTATCTAAAGGATAAATATCTTGGCCCTTTACAAAGAGGTGAGCTTAGGAGCTGCTTTGCTATGACTGAACCTGAAAATCCAGGTAGCAACCCCATCCACCTCTCCACTTTAGCTATAGAGGACGGCAATGACTATATCATTAACGGCCATAAATGGTTTACCTCTTCTGCTGATGGGGCAGCTTTTACCATTGTGATGGCTGTCACTGATCCCGAAAACCCAAACCCTTATCAAAGGGCAAGCATGATTTTAGTCCCTTTGGATAACCCGGGCTATAAATTGGTCCGCAACATCCCAATAATGGGAGATGAGGGAGAGGATTACATGTCCCATGGAGAAGTAAGATTTACGGATTGTAGAGTTCCCAAAACCCACCTAATCGGTGAGCCAGGCCAAGGATTTGCTTTGGCGCAAGAAAGATTAGGACCGGGAAGGATCCATCACTGCATGCGGTGGATAGGAATCTGCGAACGCGCCATGGAAATGATGTGCAAAAGAGCCCAAGAACGAGAATTGAATAAAGGGCATAACCTTGCCCAACAACAGACTATTCAAAATTGGATTGCAGAATGCGCTGCTTCAATTCAGGCCTCTAGAATGATGGTTTTGATGACTGCTTTTACCATACAGGAAAAGGGGGCAAAAGCGGCAAAAGAAGACATTTCTACCATTAAATTTTTTGTGTCGGATGTTCTGATGAATACTTTAGACAAAGCCATTCAAGTCCATGGCGCACTAGGCATCACAGATGACACTTTGCTCTCCTTTTGGTATAGACATGAACGTGGCGCTAGGATTTATGATGGACCGGATGAAGTGCATAAAGCCGTATTGGCCAAGCGCATCCTCAAAAAATATGCAGATGGAGCAGATTGATCCTAGAATTAAAGGTGCTGAAAATGTCGCAGAATATCTAGGGCAACAGCTCGGTGTGCCTTCAGATCAGATAACCATTTCTCTTTTGCAAGGTGGCTATTCAAACCTCACCTATTTGGTGAAAGTGGATAGAGAAAAATCTTATATCCTGAGGAGGCCTCCACTGGGCATGAAGATTACCAAAGCCCATGATATGGCAAGAGAATACAGATTGCTGAAGGCTCTGGAAAACGCAAAATTCAAAAAAATCCCAAAACCGGTTCTTTGTTGCGAAGATGAATCTGTATGGGGTTCCCCATTTTTCCTCATGGAAAAAGTTACAGGTACTATCTTAAGAAACAAGGTTCCTGAAGGCAAAGAGTTCAACGCTGAATATTTTCATAGACTTTCAGTAAAAGCAACCGATGGCTTGTTGGAATTGCACCGGATTGACCTTGTCAGTACAGGATTGGAAAAACTAGGCGCACCAGAAAATTATGTCTCCAGACAGATTACTGGCTGGTCTGAGCGTTACCAAAAATCAAAAACAGAGCATATTGAAGCCATGGAATTGATCAGCAATTGGCTAAATTCCAATATTCCAACAGACAAAGCATCTGCTTTGATACACAATGATTTTAAATATGACAATTTGGTGCTAAAAAACGGGGAGCCGGAAATTTTAGCCATATTGGACTGGGAAATGGCTACTATTGGTGATCCGCTAATGGATCTGGGAACTACTTTGGCCTATTGGGCAGAAGCCCGGGATGAACCTATATTACAACAGTTTAACCTTTCTCATATACCGGGAAATATGGATCGGTCAGAGGTGATAGCGTACTATGGCTCACATTCGCATATTAAACTGGATAAGATTCTGTTTTATTATGTTTTCGGTGTTTTTAAAGTAGCTGTTATCGCCCAACAGATCTTCAAACGGTATAGCATGGGTGATGCACCCGACCCTAGATTTGGAGCACTTATAGAAGTAGTAAAGGCTTGCAGCCGCAAAGCTTTAAAAAGTATTGACACCCAAAAGATATAAACATGAAAATTCAAAACGTCGCCATACTCGGTGCGGGAACCTTAGGAACAAGGGTTGCCTTACAAGCGGCACTATCAGGGTATCAGGTAAGCATTCAGGATTTAAGTCTTGATACCCTTGAAAAATCTAAAAAATTGATGGGGAAAATCATCAGGCACCTGGCAGAAGCAAGCGGACTTGATGCTGAAGCAGGTCAATTGGCCATTTCCGGTATCACTTTTACTACGGATGCCAATACTGCTGCGGCAGATGCGGACCTGATCAATGAAAGCGTGACGGAAGATGTGGGAATCAAAAAAGAAGTCTGGACAACAATAGGAAAGCTAGCTCCTGCTAAGACCATTTTCACCACCAATACCTCATTCCTCCTTCCCTCCTATTTTGCTGAAGTTTCAGGGAGACCCAGCCAATTTTGCGCATTACATTTTCATGATGTTTTTTATGCCAAGGTAGTGGACATCATGCCTCATCCCGGTACCGATCCTGCATTGATTGATCTTTTGATGGACTTTGGCCGAAGTCTGGAGCAGGTACCAGTATTGGTACGTAAAGAAAATCATGGCTACATCTTCAACAGCATGTTAATGGCATTTATTGGGGCTGCAGGTAAGTTGCTCACCAATGGCATCGCTGATATAGAAGACATTGACCGCTCTTGGATGGTAAATTTCCACATGCCATCAGGACCCTTTGGGATTTTGGATACCATAGGATTGGATACTGCTTGGCATGTCGTTCATGTAATGCCCGATAAAGCATCCCAAGCCTTCGCCAAACTTCTGGAAAGCTATATCAACCAAGGTTACCTTGGTGAAAAAACAGGTAGGGGCTTCTACACATACCCTAATCCTGCATATAAACACCCTAGCTTCTTGCTCTGAAGCTACTCCATGTTTATTTGTAATGCTTAAATGAAAAAAAGGTGGCTTTTAGCCACCTTTCTATTGTTAAAGAACTGCTATAGGTTTTTCCCTTCCAGATTAAAATTTAGTAGCGTAAAGGTCCAGGTGAAGTTTTTTCAAAGCATCTTCAGGAATTTTTACCTTTTTTCTATCATAAGTCATCAATCCGTTAATTTCAATTTCCACATCAGTAGTTTGGGTATATACTGCAGCAGCAAGTCCTTTCGGCACGAGTTCTTTAAGATCGCTGATCAAAGTTTCATACCTGCTCAACAACTCTTCCTCACTCCGCACATTTTGGTAGCCCCAGTTTCCTTCATCCTGCCAGGTATGGCCTTCAATCTGCAAGCCCAAACCACCATACTCACCTAAAACGAGCAGCTGAATTTTGCCGAAGATATTCGGGCACGGCATTGCAGGATCTGGATAATTGTGGATATCGAAGATTTCACCAGCTATCTTGGTCCCTTCCATTTCAAAGTTACCTCCACTGGCTCCATTGACTAGGCGGCTAGGATCGTAAGTTTTTGTCCATTGACTGATCTCCTTGGTCTTAAACTGACCCCATGCTTCATTAAAAGGAATCCAAACAACAATACAAGGAAAATTGTAAAGTGCATCGATGATTGATTTCCATTCTTTTTTGAAGATGAATTCGGATTCAGGTGTTCTGAGCCTTTCAGTCCCTTTGCCAATAATCCCAGGTTTTTGTTCCCACCTATTGCCTGTATCACCACTTGGCATGTCCTGCCAAACCATGATGCCCAAACGGTCACAGTGGTAATACCATCTTGCCGGTTCAATTTTGACGTGCTTCCGGATCATGTTAAAGCCCATTTCTTTGGTTTTGACGATATCAAATGCCAAAGCTTCATCAGAAGGCGCTGTAAACAAACCTTCTGGCCACCAACCTTGATCCAAAGGTCCATAGTGGAACAATTGGTGTCCATTGAGCTCCATTCTTTGGTTGCCCATGATGTCAAATCCAATAGAGATCTTCCGAAGTGCTCCATAAGATTCAATATGGTCTACTACATACCCGTCTTTATATAGACCAATTGAAAACTCATATAAGTTTGGTTGGTCAGGCGTCCAACTTTTTGCATCTGATATGAATAGTCTTATTTCATCTGAGGTTGAAGCAACTGATTCAGCTATAGCGAGTCCTTGGTCTATGGCTACAGCTTTCCATGTAAAACCTTCACCAACACCTTTGGCATCAAGTCTCAACACAAAACTACTGTTGTCCCAATCCGGTGTAATTTTCACCTGATTGATATATGATGCTGGTACCTGCTCCAACCATACAGTCTGCCAAATTCCTGTGACTGGTGAATACCAGATTCCTGAAGGCTCATTTACTTGCTTACCTCTAGGCTGAGGTCCCTGGTCAGTAGGATCCCACACCCGAACTATAAGTTCCTGTTCTTTTCCTTCCACAAGAAGGGCGGTGATGTCAAAATAGAACGGATCGAATCCACCTTGGTGCAATCCCGCAAATTTATCATTTACAAAAACTTCTGCTTCCCAATCCACTGCTCCAAAGTGAAGCAATGTCCTTGATCCTGATGCAGCTTCTGCAACTTCAAATGTTCTGCGATACCATAATTCATTGTCTTTACCTACATTCCTTTTGACTCCAGACTGAGCTGATTCTACCGGGTAAGGAACGGTGATTTCACCCTCATAAACAGAAGGTGCTAGTGAACCTTTTTCCAAGATTGCATAATCCCATTGACCATTCAAGTTAGTCCAATGGTTCCTGACCATTTGAGGTCTGGGATACTCATTTAATGGAATGGAGAGAGCATTGAGTGAGTTTGACATTTGGGTGTTATTTACAGAGTGATAAGTGGTTAATTCTTCATTTGGGTGAATTATTCGAAAGGTAAAACAAAAATTTAATTGTACAATACATAGGATAAAATTTTATTTTTTCCATATCCATTGAATTATTCCAATAATGTTTACAAATAAAAAGTTATTGTTTAGGTTAATTAAAAAGATTAAAAGTCAGGTTCTTTTTCTACAATTAAATACGGTTTTTGAATAGGATTTTTTGTCAAAATCATCTAAAAATTTCCATAATGCTGAAGTTTCAGGATCTTTAAGACAAGTTATTGCCTTATTTTATAACTATTCAAGGATTTAATTTACTTTAAAAAGTCAAACCATAACTTTATTGAATTCGGCGTATCTCCAGTATGTCCAATTGAGTTTGCTTTTTGACCACTTGGGCCCATTGTTTCTGGACCTGAAAATTTATTTCCTATGGGAGAAATCTGATGAAGAAATGAGATATCACCATTGGGCATAGCAGGAATAACTCCTGGTGTAGCATGAGGTGGATTTTCAGGATTGTACAGCTTAAAGAATAGATTTGGGGATTCATTGTAAATCCGAAGCGTTCCTTCCTCTGTTAATAGCTCCATTACATATAAGTTGGCATGGTATCCTTTAAATTCAGGGTAGATTAACTTATCATAACTGTATCCGGTAATCGTATTGTTATAAGCCTTTTCCCAAACTCCGAATTCTGCTCCTTTTAACCTGTTTTTCCAAACTCGGTAGGGTCCATTGCCTACCCACTTCACTCCTTTCATTTTGGATTCCGGGTAATCAAAACTCAAACCCAGAAAATCAATCCCTCCTTTTGACAATATTGGACCTTTGGCTTCAAAGGAAAGCAATCCGGAAGCATGGACTTTCCAAAGTGCTTCCTTTGGATAAGCAGAGTAATTGATCCTTACCAATATGCTTCCCTCATCATCCATTTCCCATGCGACTTTTTCTACTTCACTCTCAATACCTACGACTACTGGGCCATTGCCAAAAGAAAAAGAGGAGTTTTCTAATTTAACCGCTTCCAGCTTTCCCGTTGTGAGGTTAAATGAGAAGCGCTTATTTCCGGCAGCAACATGAAGAAGCTCCTCATCCTCTGCCATTTCTATCATTTTATCATCATTTTGTGAAGACAGGTATTTGACCTCCGAAAATTCTCCCGCGGACTTTAATGCCCAGCTCCATGTATACAACTCATTGTTATTCCAATCCTTTGCGGAAACAGTCAACCAGTCATGCTGCCCAAAATCATCAGGCAGGTTTAACCTGACTCTCCTAACTTCACCCGGGGCAATTGCAGGAAGATAGACATCACCTTTTGCCATCTCTTTAAAGTCAAAATTGGTTCCTATACTTTTAATTGTCCAACTCAGCATGCAATGATCAAGCTGACTGAAGATATAATCATTTCGAATCAATAGCTCTCCGTCAAAAGACTTACCAACCGTAGTGGGCAAAATTTGTATTGGAGACCAAATTTGCTTGATCGTGTAAAAACTCCCTTCTTTTTCTTTAAAAGGACCTAAAATTCCATCCGGGGCGTGATTGCCATCGGCATCAAGTCTACCATTCTGATCTGTCCGCACCACGGCCTCGTCTGCAAAAACCCAGAGAAATCCACCTGCGCCCATAGGAGTGGACATAAATGATTTCCAATAATCCTCCAACCCTGCACCATGCCCTCCATCATAAAGCCCATGCATGAATTCAGTTGGCATAAAAGGATTGCTCCCATGGGTCAATCGATCTATACCGGCATCATAACGGAAATAATGATGGGTATCTACCCCGTTTCGGTTCAACCAGGGATAAATTACAGGTCTTTTTTGAATGTCGTATACATGAAACCATTGCTCGTTATCAAAGTCCCATCCTCCTTCATTTCCATGATCCCATATCACCACTGCAGGATGATTCCCATCTTTCAAAACTGTTGACTTTATCACTTTAGGCCCAATTTCCGTATCATAACCTTGTTGCCATCCAGCTACTTCATTTAATACAAAAAGGCCAATGCTATCACATAAATCTAAAAATCTTTCATCAGGAGGATAATGGGACATTCTGACTGCATTCATATTCATTTCTTTCATCAGTAAGATATCTTCAAGATGGTTGGCTTCACTTAAAGCCCTACCTGATGTAGGATGGAAAGAATGCCTATTGACCCCTTTGAAAACAACCCTTTTGCCATTAACATAAAACCCGTCATTGTCACGGAGTTCTACAGTTCTAAAACCTATCTTCAACTGCTGTCTGAAAAGCACTTCACCGTTTTGTTGTAATGTAAATTCAGCGTGATACAGATGGGGATGCTCAGGATTCCAACTGTTGACACCCTCGGCTATTCCTTCCAGCCAGATTTCTTTTCCTGAAACAGCTTTGCTTTGGTTGAATAAAGTTTTCCCGTCAGAAGGATCTTTGATTTCCAACTTCAAAGTTGCTGATTTTGGCACTTCAGTAAGATTGACCAAGGCCCGAAGACTTCCATCAGCTTTGGCGTCAATGGCAAGTCTTTCAAAATTGGCTTTTGGAAGTACTTCAAGATAGACAGGTCTGAATATCCCCCCAAAAATCCAGAAATCAGCTTCCCTTTCAGCCCTGTTGACTGAAGCATTGGCTGAATGTTTGGCTACTGAGGTTTCCAGCACATTGGCTGAACCATATTTGAGTAGCTTGGTAATGTCATAAGAAAACCTGTAAAACCCTCCTTGATGTAAGGGGCCGGCAGACACACCATTTATTTTGACTTCAGTGTCCGTCATCGCCCCTTCATACACTAGTTTCACTTGTTTGCCTTTCCAAGAAACCGGGACATCAAATGTATGTCTGTATAAACCTATTTCCGTACCCAATTCACGAGAGGGGTTTTTATGGTCATGCCCATAATTATAAATACCAAATCCATGAAGTTCCCAATTGGAGGGTACTGGAATCTTACTCCACTCCCCTGCTTTCCGTCCTGCCGAAACTTTAAAATCCCATTCTACAGCACTCGCAGCATCCTTGCCAGAGAGGTAATGCCGTTGATATGCTTGGGCAAAGGTGGAATCATGCAGATTTGTTAAAATCATTACAAGACCAACAATGAGGGCAGATTTGGATAAGATAAGTTTCATAAGATCCGAAAGTAAAGGGAGGATTATTTTGATTTTGCTGCAATGGCAGGTACTCCTTCGAATGTAATCTTGACTGGCTTGATGTAGCCATTTTCATCAAATTCCATTCTATCTATACAGGTCACCCTATGATTGTGATGGGTCTCTCCAAGGGGTCTTCTATGGTAAACGATAAAGTATTGGTCTACAGCTGGTTCATAAAGAACAGAATGGTGTCCTGCGCCAGTTGCAATCTCAGGATCCTGTTCCAATACCACCCCGATTCTTTTAAAAGGACCCAACGGACTGTCAGCAATGGCATAGGCAACTTTATAATTTGGACCTGTCCACCCACCTTCTGACCACATAAAATAGTACTTTCCATTTTTCATAAACATAAATGGCCCTTCCACATAATCTTGAGGAGTGACTTCTTTATACATCTCTCCATCTTCAAAAGGCTCTAAACCTGTAAAATCATCGTTCAATTTGACCACATTGCAACGTCCCCATCCACCATAGTACATATAATGGGTTCCGTCTTGATCCCTAAATACAAATTGATCTATAGGTTGTGCCCCATTAACTATCTCATTGATCAAAGGCTTGCCGAGCAAATCCCGGAAAGGGCCCTGGGGCTGATCGGCTATACCGACACCGATTCCTCCGACTTGCCCTTCATGAACATCATTAGCAGCAAAGAACAGGTAATATTTATCCTTGTGCGAAATCACACCTGGTGCCCACATGGCACTATCCGCCCATGATACCGCTGCTGTATCAATGATGCGTTCATGCTTGGTCCAATTGATCAAATCAGGAGAAGAAAAGCAATCCATAAAAACCTGCTTATGAAATGCATCAGAATAGGTGGGGTAAATCCAATAAGTATCCCCATACTTAATGACTTCCGGATCGGCATACCAGCCTTCAAATAGCGGATTTCCAGAATATACCGGTTCATCTATTTGTTTTTGACAAGAAGCAGCTAGTGTCAAAAGGATTAGCCAATGCAGAAATCCGGGATTTTTGGTTAAAAATGTTTGGATCATTTTAATAGAATGTTTTTGAATCAATAAGATAGCACTCTGAATTATTACTTCTTTAAACTACTTTAAAAAGTGCTTTAAAGCGGATATAAATGGTTTAAAAACGGAAACGTTTGCGTAATTAAACCCACCGATATTGTTGAAAGCTAGGACTCTTTTGATGAATTTGATACCGATAAAGAAAAACCCAAAATGAAAATGAAAAGAAGTTCATACAATGTAATCATGCTAGGCGCTTTGTTTTGCAGCCTTATATCCTGTTCTCAATCTGGGGATCTTGCCACTGGCAATCAAATGAAACCCATGTTCACTCAAGGGTCTCTTGAAGGATGGAAGGCTGTAGGAGGTGCTGCAGAATTCAAATATGAGGGTGAAGAAATAGTGGGCTACGCAAAAGCCAACACTCCAAATACCTTTTTGATTACGGACCAAGCTTACAGTGATTTTATTCTTGAATTGGACCTTAAAATTGAAAATGAATCAAGCAATTCCGGGATTATGGTCAGGGGACAATATGACCCAAATGGCCGTAACGGGGAAGGCCTTGTTTACGGCTATCAGATAGAAGCTGACCCTTCTCCACGCGCCTGGTCGGGAGGTCTATATGATGAAGCTCGTAGAGGATGGCTTTATCCCCTGGATTTAAATCCAGAAGCCAAATCAGCTTTCAAGATGAACGAATGGAACACCTACCGGATTGAGGCTATAGGCAAGGAGATCAAAACCTGGATCAATGGCCAAGAGATCGCTTATGTGGTAGATGAAATGGATGCATCCGGTTTTATTGGCCTTCAGGTGCATAGCATCAACAATCCTGAAGATGAAGGGAACAAAACCTATTTTAGGAACGTAAGGATTCAGACCGAAAACCTTACCCCAACGCCATTTAAAGGAGACGTTTTCGTTGTCAGCACCGCGCTCAACCAGCTTACGGATTACGAAAAAGAAAAAGGCTGGAAACTGCTGTTCAACGGGCAAAACAGCGATGGATGGAAAGGCGCGTATAAAGAAAGTTTTCCGGAGAAAGGTTGGCACGTCCGGGAAGGGATCCTGACAATTGAAAAAGCGGACGGGGGAGAATCCAGCAATTTCGGGGACATCGTAACCTTGGAAAAATTCAGTGCTTTTGACCTGGCTTTTGATTTTAAAATGACTGAGGGGGCCAACAGCGGAGTCAAATATTTTGTAACGCTCAGCGAAAACAACAAAGGATCTGCAATAGGTTTGGAATACCAGATATTGGATGATGAAAGGCACCCCGACGCCAAGATGGGCAAAGACGGCAACAGGACCCTGGCTTCCCTGTATGATTTGATAAGGGCCGAAAAAAACCGTAGATTCATCAAACCTCCCGGTGAATGGAACAAAGGCAGGGTCGTCGTATACCCTGACAATAAAGTGGAGCATTACCTGAATGGCGTGAAAGTTGTCGAATACCAGCGGGGCTCAGAAGAATACAGGAAGCTGGTCAGCGAGAGTAAATACAAAATCTGGGATAATTTCGGTGAATCCGAAGAGGGACACATCCTGCTTCAGGACCACGGTGACGAAGTACATTTCAAAAACATCAAAATCAAAAACCTAAAATAAACAGCATGGAAAAACTACACAGCAACAGACGGGATTTCATCAAAAAAACAACCCTGGCCACGGTAGGACTGTCTTCTTTGGGAGCATTGGGGTTTTCGGCAAAGAGCTACGGCAATATACTTGGCGCAAATGAGCGGCTCAATGTAGCCATAGCGGGCCTAGGCAGAAGACTTGGGGCTTTCTATGACCCCATTGCACTTCCCAAAAGCAATGTGAATCTTGTCTATCTCTGTGATGTCATGCAGTCCCAAAGGGAAAAAGCAGCTGCAAGTTTTGCCAAATACATAAGCAACAAGCCCAAGCTTGAAAACAGCATTTTAAAAGTCATTGATGACAATGAAGTGGATGTGCTGATCAATGCCACACCCGATCACTGGCATGCCCCAGGAACATGGCTGGCAGTAGAAGCAGGAAAGCACGTATATGTAGAAAAGCCTTGCAGCCACAATCCAAGGGAAGGCGAATTGCTGATAGCCTATAAAAACCATTACGGCAAAGTTATACAGATGGGCAACCAGCAGCGGAGCTCGGATCATACCATTGAGATCATCAAGCAAATCCATGAAGGAGTCATTGGAAATGTCTATATGGCAACTGCCTTCTACATCAATGGTCGAGGCGAAGTCCCTGTTGCGAAAGATGCTGCACCTCCGGCAGGATTGGATTGGGATCTTTTTCAAGGTCCTGCTCCTAGAAAAAATTACCGTCATGACACCTGGGATTACAACTGGCATTGGTATGGATGGGACTACGGAACCGCAGAGACCGGCAACAATGCTACCCATGAACTAGATGTGGCCAGATGGGCACTTCAAGTTGACTACCCAAAATCAGTCCATGTAGATGCGGGAAAATACCACTTCCCAAGCGACGGATGGACCATGTATGACACCATGCTGGCAACATTCAAGTTTGAAGGCAACAAAACCATCCAATGGGATGGAAAAAGCAGGAACAATTACAAAACTTATGGCTCTGATAGAGGCACGATCATATATGGTACTGAAGGAAGTGTATATGTAGATCGTGGTTTGTATCGGTTGTTTGATAGACAAGGAAAACAAATCCGTGAAGTAAAATCAGGAAGCATAGAAGGCAGCACCAATCTAGGTGGCGGCGGAGACACTACCACAGCACATGTGGTCAATTTCTTTGAAGCCATCAGAGGCAAGGAAAAACAAAATTCCACCATTGATGAAGGCGCTGTTAGTACTTTGCTTTGTCACCTGGCAAATATCTCCTACCGTATTGGTGAAAACTTCGAGTGTGATCCTAAAAATGGACGAATTAAAAATAAAAAAGGAATGGCCCTTTGGTCCAGAACATATGAAAAAGGCTGGGAACCTAAATTGAAGGTTTGAGGAATATCACTTTAAGGAATTTTTTAGCATACAACTTGGCCCTTTCAGAAAAACCACTTCTGGAAGGGCCAATTTTTATTTCATAATTTGCTCTCCTCTATCATTTTAATAGATGTTAAGTATTCCATAAAACCCAATGCTCATTTTTCGCCTACGTCATAATACAACCTTCCTTCATTATAATTTTTAATGGTTTAACATCTGCTTAAAAGAGACAATTCTGATTAAAGATGTTTCTAATTCAGAATCCATTTGACTATTCTTAGTTATTCCAATGCAATCGATTCCGTAAGAAATAGGTTTGGCTTTTAGAACACATATTTTTTACTATTAATTTAATCTCACGCCAGAGTAAAACCAATCAAACCTACTTGATATCAATACAATATTCTGGTGAAATCATATTTATTAAATTATTCTCAATTACACATTAAACCCAACCATCCATGAAACAAAAAATTTACCGGTATGCAGGATTACTGCTTTTCTTGCTAATCCTGGGCAATCAAAGTTTTGCTCAGAGCAGGGTCATCCGGGGTAAAGTAACAGACCCATCAGGTGATCCGATTCCAGGTGCTACAATTCTGGTCAAAGGAACCACAACAGGAACTGCTACTGATTTGGACGGAAATTATTCACTTTCCGCCAATGAGTCCCAAGTCTTGGTCTTTTCTTTTATTGGATTTGTAACCCAGGAAATCACCGTAGCAAATCAGAGCATGATCAACGTGTCCTTAAAGCTGGATCTCTCCGACTTGGATGAAGTCATTGTGGTAGGCTATGGTACACAAAAGAAAAGTCAATTGACTGGGGCTATATCTTCCGTTGGGTCAAAAGAAATCCAGGAATTACCCATTACAGATGCCAGGCAGGCTCTACAAGGTCGGGCAGCTGGTGTGGACGTGACCCAGGCAGGATCCAAACCAGGAGCAGCACCACAGGTAAGGATCCGGGGAAGGAGATCCTTCAATGCATCCAACGAGCCGCTATATGTGGTAGACGGAATCCCTACTGTAGGTGGTCTTGAAGACATCAACCCTCAGGACATTACCTCTATGGAAGTGCTGAAAGACGCCTCAGCTACTGCTATTTATGGATCAAGAGGTGCCAACGGGGTGGTATTGATCACTACTAAAAGAGGAACAGCCGGTAAGACCGTTGTTTCAGTTGATTCCTATTATGGCATCAACTCTGAACTGGGAAAAATTGAGGTATTCGATGGACCTGCTTTTGCTGAATATAAAAGAGAATCCAGAAGGGCAACTGGAAATTATCCAAATGGACCTAGTACTCCGGATGCTGATGCCAGAATTTTTGAACCCGTAGAACTTGAAGGTATCGCCTTAGGAAGAAGCACCGATTACGTGGCAGGACTGATGCAGACCGGCAATATCCAGAGTCATCAGGTCGGAGTAAGTGGAGGAAGTGAAAAAACTACCTTCTTCATCTCTACCAACTACTTTAAAGACGTGGGTATTATCCAAAAACAAGATTTTACTAGGGGAACATTCAGGATAAATCTCGATCATCAAATAAGTAAAACTGTAAGAATTGGGACTTCTACCCTATTGACCTATAGCAAAAGAAACGGAGAATTCTACAACCCTATCGGAGGTGCACTTCAGGAAAATCCATTAGGTAAACCTTTTGATGATAACGGTAACTTAATTTTCCTACCTACCTCAGATGGCTTAAGAACTAACCCTTTTGCTGAAATTGTACCTGGTGCCCAGGTTGATGAAACCTTCAGAACAAGGATCTTCAACAGCATGTACCTCAATTGGGAGATAACCAAAGGATTGACTTATAGGGTTAATTTCGGTCCTGATATCGCTATTTCCAGATCTGGAAGATTTACAGGATCCCAAACCAATGCCAGAAGAGGCGGTGATGCTACAGGTAGTGTGGATGATAGGTTTACACTCAACTACACGCTGGAGAACATCTTGAACTATAACAAGAAAGTCGGAACCAACCACAACTTCAATTTGACCTTGCTTCAATCTTTTCAACAGGACAAATTTGAAAGAAGCACAATAGACGTACTGGGTATACCTGATCCTAGTCAGTTGTACCACCGATTGGGAGACGCTTCTCAAATTACCGGAGCCAATACCAATCTTGTGGAATGGGCGCTATTATCCTATATGGGTAGGATCAATTATGACTTCAAAGGAAAATACATGCTCACTGCAACCTTGAGAGCAGATGGTAGCTCTAGATTCGGTGCCAATAACCGGTTTGGATATTTTCCATCAATGGCATTTGGCTGGAACATGCACCAGGAGGACTTCATCAAAAGAGCGACATGGATAGACCAGTTGAAATTCAGGGTAAGCTATGGCTCAATAGGCAATCAGGCCATCAACCCATACCAGACACAGGCCCTCTTAGGTAGGACATCTTATGCCTGGGCTGGAGGCGGAACAGCAGCTTTCGGCTATAGACCAAACACTATCGGCAACCCTGATCTAAAATGGGAAACATCTTCCACTTTCAACTCCGGTTTTGATTTCTCAATATTTAGAAACAAGATATTCGGTAGTATGGAATATTATGTGACAACTACCTCGGACCTTCTTGCACCTCAGCCTTTACCAAACTCTACCGGATTCGGAGGATTTACAACCAACATCGGTAAAACCCAAAATAGAGGTATAGAATTGACCCTATCTACTTTAAACCTGGAAAAAGGAGACTTCACTTGGTCCACTGATCTTATCTTCACCAGAAACAGAGAGGAAATCCTTGAACTCCCTAACGGCAATGATTTGGCAGCTGGCAGATTTATTGGTCAGCCCTTGACGGTCTTCTTTGATCTAAAAAAGATAGGTATCTGGCAAACTAGCGAAGCAGATGTTGCCCAGACATTTGGGGATAGACCTGGAGAAATCAAGATTCAGGACACCAACGGTGATG
The DNA here is from genome assembly GCA_036782195.1 of Cyclobacteriaceae bacterium. GTDB lineage: Bacteria > Bacteroidota > Bacteroidia > Cytophagales > Cyclobacteriaceae > DAIPZN01. The sequence continues at coordinate 71,720 of DAIPZN010000002.1, forward strand.
GCAGAATCAATTCACTGGACAGAGTTATCCTTGGATCAGCTGTTCCAAACTTTTCTATGGGTATGACCAATAGATTTGCTTTCAAAGGATTGGATGTTTCCTTCTTTGTGTTTGGCAGATTTGGTTCAATGATCCGATCAGCTTTCCACGATAATTTCAACAGCTTATTCGGAAGATACAACAACCTGGCGGTGGACTACTGGACGCCAAACAATCCCACCAATATGTATCCCCGACCCAACCAAAACCAAGAAAGACCAAAGTACAGCTCATCCATGTCCTACTTTAACGGAACCTTTGTAAAAGTTCGGAACATCAATTTTGGGTATACTTTCAACCAAACTTCATTACGAAAAATCGGCTTTGGAAGCCTTAGGGTCTTTTCCAGCATCCAAAACCCCTTTATCTTCTCTGAATACAGAAAAGTACATAAAGGCATAGATCCTGAAACATTTATAGACGGAGAACAAGGCGTAGAAGGAGGTGTAATCAATGCCAATATAGCTCCTCCCGTTGTACAATACACTTTTGGAATAAATGCAAAGTTTTAACAATAAATACAGGATAAAATGAAAATTAGAAATATAAAGTTCAGGCTTACCTCATGGATGAAAATCCCTATGATGGCTATTTCCCTTATCTACTTGGGATCTTGTCAGGAGGCCATGGAAGAAGATGTGATTTCCAATATTGGCAGCAGTTACCTTAACACACCCAAAGGGATTGATGATGCTGTAAATGCTGCATACAGTTCGATGAGAGTGTGGTATGGTACAGAAAGAGGGGCAAACTTCACTGAATTCGGAACAGACATCTATACCAATGGAGCAGATGGCGCTTGGAAATTCATGAATACCTATACCAATGAGTTTGACTCTCAAAATGGGCATGTCCGCGAGTTATGGGATGAGTTGTATAGAGGCATCAATACCTGCAATGCAGTCATTGATAGAGCGGGAGAAGTGACTGCAATGAATGAACAAATTAGAAACAGACGTATTGCAGAGGCAAAATTCATCAGGGCTCACCATTATTTCTTACTGGTCCAATTGTTTGGTCCTGTAGAATTGAGATTAAACGAAACGCTTGTGCCTACCAAACAGGTTAAGCGAAACCCTGAGACAGAAATTTATGCTGCAATCATTAAGGACCTGACAGAAGCCATCCCAAATTTGGAGACTGGAAAAGCTGCCAGTCAATATGGAAGGGCTACCAAACATGCTGCTTCCCATTTACTGGGGAGGGTATATGTGACTAAAGCCACTTCTTCAGCAAAAGCAAATGATGATTATTCCAAAGCCGAAGTTTTGTTGAAAGATGTCATCAATACCTCAGGACTTCAGTTGTTGAGTGACTTTGGTAGGGTTCATGCTTTTGGCAATGAAATCAATGATGAGGTAATCTGGTCTGTCCAATACACCAGAAGCCCACTTACGAATGGAGGAGGAAACAATGCCCATGTGTTTTTTCTGATGGAGTATGATACAGAACCGGGCATGCGAAGAGATACGCAAAATGGCAGACCGTTCAAAAGATATAGGCCAACTGTTTATGCTATGCAAACTGTTTTTCAAAACAGGGAGAATGACAGCCGGTATAAAAAATCCTTTAAAGACACCTACCTATCTAACAGGCCCGGAACTTTCAATACTACCTTTGATAACAGTAAGCCTACTGTAACGTTTGCAGCAGGGGACACTACCATATTCCTTCCAGGATTTGAAATGTCAGCTGAGGAAAGGGCAAAAAGGCCATACCAGGTTTTGGTGCCAAGCAGGTACAACGAAAAATCCTTTCCTGCTCTTACCAAACATCTCGATCCAGGACGTGTAGATATGACACAATTTGAAGGAGGTAGAAATTTCCTCGCCATGAGATTGGCAGACACCTATCTCCTACTGGCTGAAGCACAATTCAGACAAGGCAAGATTACCGAAGCTACTCAGACTATCAATGTCGTAAGAAGAAGGGCTGCATGGCCTGGTAGAGAAGCAGCAATGGAGATTACACCAGCCGAATTCACATTTGAATTTCTAATGGAGGAAAGGGCAAGAGAACTTACCGGAGAACAAACAAGGTGGCTTGACCTCAAAAGATGGGGTAACCTTGTTGAAAGGGTTAAACTCTATAATCCACAAGGAGCACCGAATATCAAGGAGTTCCATAACCTCAGGCCAATCCCTCAAAACCAGATTGACCGAGCAGAAGGAAATGCCAGCGGATTCCCTCAAAATCCAGGGTATTAATGTTCAATTGAAAGATAAAACCAGTTTTTTATAACTGGTTTTATCTTTTTGATGAACTCCTGATGTTGACAATAGAGGGTATGGTAATAACCTTATCTTCAATGGGTATTGATTTGCTTTTGGTAAGGTTGTTCATCAGTAACTTGGCACACTCTCTACCTATTTCTTGTGCTGGTTGGGATATGGTAGACAAAGGTGGATTCAAAAGATCAGCAATTTTCATATTTGAAAATGTTATCAATTTGATGTCTTCTGGAATTCTCAGCTTTGTTTGATTGATCGCATGGTAGGCGGTAATTGCCAGCTTCTCAACAGAAGAAAGAATACCGTCAGGCCGGTCAAGAGGGTAAAAAATAGATTTGAACAAGTCTAGATTTATTTTCTCTTCTTGAGTACATTGGATGACCCAATTGTCTTTAAAAGCCAAACCGGATGCATTCACTGCATCTAAATAGCCTCTCAGCCGTTCTTTGCCTATTGTGATTTCCTTGGAAAGGAGTAAGAAAAAGATCTTCCTGCAACCGTTTTCTACCAATGACATGGTGGCATCATAACCGCTTTGGTAATCGTTGGTGATAAACTTGGTAGTGGGTATTTCTTGTGCAATTCGATCAAAGAAAATAATGGGAATACCTAATTGCTGTACTTGTTCTAAGTGATCTGTACTACTTGTTTGACTGGATACTGACATCACAATTGCGTCTACCCTACCTCCAAGAAGATAGGAAATGATCTTCTTTTCTTGTTCAACATCCTCGTGAGAATTATAAACTAAGAGATGATAACCGTAGTGTTGTGTGATTTCTTCAATTCCATCAATAACCTGAGCAAAAAAATTATTTATCCTTTCTGGTATAATTACTCCAATGGTTTTGCTTTTATGCGCCCTTAGGCTTCGCGCGTAAGGATTGGGTTGATAGTTCAATTGCTTCGCCAAAGCTAGCACCTTAGACTTCGTTGCTTCACTTATTTCATAACTGTCATTCAGCGCACGGGAAACCGTGGATGGAGCCATCTTAAGCTGCTTTGCCAGATATTTGATATTGATATTTGCCATTGTGAAAGTTAATTCAAACTTTGAACAAAATAAAAATCTTAAAAATAATCTTATGCATTTCGTTTACCTACCTAGCCATAGAACAGTTAAAAGGCTTTTGAAAACCTGCTTTTCCGAAAACGATTTCACAATTAAATTATAATAGCAAGCATATTCTAAATCAAAATCCGTAAAATTAAGCGTCGAACTAACCTATCCAATATGGAGATAAACAACTTGACTACCTATAAAGCCTTTTTAGATGAAGACTATTTTTTAGAGGGAAAATATGCCAAAATTCTCTATCATGAATATGCAAGGCATCTTCCCATTATAGATTACCACAACCACCTCTCACCAAAAGATGTAAGCCAAAACAAGGTTTTTGAAAACATTACCCAAATCTGGCTTGCAGGAGACCATTACAAATGGAGAGCCATGAGGACTTTAGGTATCCCTGAAGAATTTATCACAGGTGGCGCAAGTGATCAAGAAAAATTCGACAAATGGGCGTATACGGTTCCCTACACCCTAAGAAACCCGCTTTACCATTGGACACACCTGGAATTAAGGAGGTATTATGGCATCGATGAGCTATTGGAACCCAACAGCTCGGAAAGGATCTACAATCACGCCTCCGAACTTACGGCAAGTCAGGAGTTCAGTACCCAAAACCTGCTCTCTAAAATGAATGTTGAAGTCATCTGTACCACAGATGATCCAATAGATAACCTTGGTTTCCACCAGGACTTTGCCAGAGGTCAAAAGCCATTCGCCATGTTTCCGGCATTTCGTCCTGACAAGTCTTTTGCCATAGAAAATGGGAATGAATACTTGAGGTATCTTGAAAAATTGGGCGTTGCAGCCAATGTTGACATCCAATCCTATGATGACCTTTTGCAGGCGCTACAAAACAGGATCAATTTCTTCAATGCCAATGATTGCAGACTTTCAGATCATGGCTTAGAACAATTGTATTATTTTAAAGATACCGATTATAATCCACATACCCTCTTTCAGAAAGCCCGCGATGGCCAAGCCTTGACCATTGAAGAAATCAGGTTTTTCAAATTCAAAACCCTGCAAAATCTCTCAAAAATGTACCATGCTAAAGGATGGACACAACAATTCCATTTGGGTGCTTTGAGAAACAACAACAGCAGAAAACTGAAAACACTGGGTGCAGATACAGGCTTTGATTCCATTGGTGACTTCACCCAGGCAAGTGCCCTCGCGGCATTTCTAAATGAACTGGATGCGACCGATCAACTTGCAAAGACAGTGCTGTACAACCTTAATCCAGGAGACAATGAGGTGTTCGCAACCATGACAGGGAATTTCAACGATGGCAGTACCAAAGGAAAAATCCAGTTTGGATCAGGCTGGTGGTTTTTGGACCAAAAAGACGGCATGGAAAGGCAAATGAACACCTTATCCAATATGGGCCTGATCAGCTGTTTTGTGGGCATGCTTACCGACTCTAGAAGCTTCTTGTCCTTTCCCCGCCATGAATATTTCAGAAGGATTCTCTGCAACTTGTTCGGAAAGGATATGGATAATGGCGAACTCCCTCAAGATGAAGCTTGGATAGGCAAAATCATCAGTGATATCTGTTACCACAATGCCGCTTCATATTTCGATTTCCCACATAAGCATTAAACATGTTTTCTCTACAAAATCATAAAATAGTCATCAGTGGTGCCACAGGTGTTTTGGGAAAAACAATGGCCCTACATTTAGCAAATCAAGGTGCTTCTGTTTTGATTCTAGGTCGAACAGCAGCTAAAGTCGAGCAACTTGTAGCTGAAATCAAAGAGTCTGGAGGACAAGCAGCTGGCTTTTTGGCAGACGTAACAGACGAGGAAAGCGTCTTAGAAGCAGCTGCCAAAATCAGAGCTGCTTACGGCAGCATAGACACCTTGATCAATATGGCAGGAGGAAATATGCCTGATGCTATTGTAAGGCCTGATCAGACCCTTCTGGATCTTTCCGCATCTGCAGTCCAGAAAGTGATAAACCTGAATTATATGGGTACATTTATACCCATCAAGGCATTTTTACCTCTGATGTTGACCCAAAACAAAGGAAACATCATCAATATCTCTTCAATGGCTGCAAGCCGCCCAATGACCAGGGTAGCAGGGTATGCGTCTGCAAAAGCAGCAATAGACAATCTGACCAAATGGCTGGCAGTTGAGCTATCCCACAAGCATGGACCTGAATTCAGAGTGAATGCCATTGCTCCCGGCTTTTTCTTAACGGAACAAAACAGGGCTTTGCTTACAGAACATGATGGCTCTTTGACCCAAAGAGGTAAACAGATCAAAGACCATACGCCTATGGGTCGATTTGGTGAGCCTGAAGATCTTTTGGGCACATTACAGTGGCTATGCAGCGATGCATCCAAGTTCATCACAGGTACCATTGTCGCTGTTGATGGTGGATTCAGTGCTTACTCAGGTGTATAAGCAAGATTACCCGATAACTCAAACAACATTCCTATTGCTATGACAACATTTAAGATGGAACAGACCATGCGTTGGTATGGTCCAAAAGACCCTGTTAGTTTACAGTATATCCGACAGGCCGGAGCTACAGGCATAGTGTCGGCTTTGCATCATATCCCAAATGGGGAAGTATGGAGCAGGGAAGAAATCCGGACACGCAAATCAACAATTGAAGCGGCAGGCCTGACTTGGTCGGTAGTTGAATCCGTACCGGTACATGAAAACATCAAAACCAGATCAGGGAAGTTTGAGACTTATATTGAAAACTATAAACAGACCATAGAAAACCTTGCTGCAGAAGGTATCCATAAAGTTTGTTACAACTTTATGCCTATACTAGACTGGACAAGGACAGAGCTTGCTTATGAACTACCAAATGGTTCTAAAGCTTTGCGTTATGAAAAAAATGCAGTAGTAGCTTTTGATTTATTTATTCTCAAAAGACCAGGAGCTGAGGAAGCGTATTCAGATGCAGAAAAGCGTGAGGCTACAGCATATTTCGAAAATGCTGATGAAGCGCTCAAGAAAAAAATCCAGGATAATGTACTTAAGGGATTACCAGGTTCTGAAGAAGGTTATACACTTGAAGAATTTCAGGCTGCATTGAATACCTATACAGGAATAGACCGCCCCAAATTAGCTGACCACCTCCGTCTGTTTTTAGATGAAATTATACCTATTGCCGAAAAAAACCGCGTCTACTTGGCTATTCATCCTGATGACCCTCCCTTCGATATTTTTGGACTCCCAAGAATTATGTCCACTGCTGCAGATGTTAGAAGGTTACTAGCTGATAATGGAAGCCCCAACAATGGTATTACCTTCTGTACCGGATCTTTTGGGGTTAGGGCTGACAATGACCTTCCCGCTATGGTAGAGGAATTTGGTGAAAACATTCACTTTATACATCTAAGAAGTACCAGACGTGATGAAGCTGGAAATTTCTTTGAAGACAACCACTTAGATGGAAATGTACCAATGGAAGCCGTGATTGATCAGATTCTCAAGGTTCAGCAAAGAAGAGGCTTAAGCATTCCAATGCGTCCAGACCATGGCCATCAGATGCTGGATGATATGGCTAAACCGATTGTCAATCCTGGTTACACAGCAATCGGAAGGTTAAAAGGACTAGCCGAAATTAGAGGTGTAGAAGCAGGTTTGCTCTATGCATACCAAAAGAAGATAAATTAAACCAGTACAAGCCGGACCTATTCCGACAAAAAAATCTCTAGGAAGACAACTTCTTAGAGATTTTTTTTTAGTCTTGAACGGACATTCTGCTGAACATCCGTTCATCAACGTACAGAAAAAACAAACCTAAAATACCTTAAGTATTTGAATTTCAATGTAATAAAAAATAGGTCTGTTTATTGATCATAAACTGAAATAATAAATTATTTAAAAAGTGCTTCAAAAGAAAAAGAAGTAACTGAAAGAATCGAAACAAATTCTTAGGTCAGTCGTAACAGCAATTAGCATCATTGGAATTTTGATTTTAATGCAGTGGCGGAGTTAGTTTTTCTGCTCATACGGAGAGTAAAGCTTTTCTCTTTAGTTTAGTTGATATAGTCATTGCATCAAGAGGGGCCATGTGCCCCTTTTTTTATTTTTCCTGAAGTACGATAGCTGTCCTGTTGGGTAAATACAACTTCACCTTGCCTTGAACATCTACAGGATATTCCTGATTTTCAGCAACCCTACCAAACCCGCCAAAATCTTTATTGTCAGAGTTGAGGACGATTCGGTAGGCTCCTGATCCTGGTACAGGAACTTCATAGCCAAAAAAGGATTCGCTGATATTGAAGCTAAATGCAAAGACCAGACCTGCGCGCTGAAAAGCAAGGATTTTCTTTTCTGGATCAAGATAAAGCTGCTGTGCTGGAGCTGATGAGCAGACTTGATATTGATTGACCAATTGTATCATTGCTTTGTCAAATAGGTCTAATTCGTGGTACCTGAGATGTTCTGAATCTACTAGTGACCATTGCCTTCGTGCATATTGGTAGCTCCAGTTATTTCCTTCTCTGGGAAAATCCACCCATTCAGGATGACCAAACTCATTTCCGATAAAGTTCAGGTAGCCCTCACCTCCCAATGAAATTGTAATCAGCCGAATCATCTTGTGTAAGGCCACTCCCCTATCCACCACCAAACTAGTTTCTAACTTGGACATGCTGAAATACATCTCCTTATCCATAAGCCAAAATGCAATAGATTTATCTCCTACCAATGCCTGATCATGAGACTCCGCATAGGCTATTGACTTTTGCTTAGGAGGTCTATTGGTCAGTTCATGCCACATTTCAAAGAGATCCCAATGCTCATCTGGCTTGTGTTTCAAGAGCTTGATCCAGTAATCTGGAATGCCCATGGCAAGTCTAAAATCAAACCCTAGACCTCCTTCTTCAATCTTTCTTGCCAAACCCGGCATCCCTGTAACCTCTTCAGCTATAGATACTGCAAACTGTGAAAAATCATGAATGAGTTTATTTGCCAATTGAAGATATAGGACTGCATCCCAATCAACACCATCTGTAAAGTACTTCGTTGGAGAACTGAAATCTGTGTTTCCATGGTGGAGGTAAAGGATTGAAGTCACACCATCAAACCTAAATCCGTCAAAATGAAACTCTTCTAACCAATACCTGATATTGGATAGAAGAAACTGTAGCACTTCCTTCTTTCCATAATTAAAAAGCTTAGAATCCCATTGTTCGTGGTAGCCTCTCCCACCGCTGTGAAAGTATTGCTCATCCGAACCATCAAATTCATTTAAGCCTTCATTGATGTTTTTTATCGCATGCGAATGAACAATATCCATAATGACAGATATGCCCATTTCATGCGCCTTGTTGATGAGGTATTTCAATTCTTCCGGAGTACCAAATCTTGATGTAGGGCAGAAAAAGTTAGAGACGTGATAACCAAACGAACCATAGTAAGGATGCTCCATGACAGCCATCATCTGTATCGTGTTGTATCCGCCGGCTTTGATTCGGGGAAGGATAAGATCGGCAAATTCCAAATAAGTACCCACTCCTTCTTTCTCTTGTGCCATGCCTACATGACACTCATAAATGAGTGGTTGTTTTAGGTTTTCTGCTGGATAAAAATCAGCATCTGACCATTGAAAAGGTGAAGGAGGCAACCACAATTGTCCGGAAAAATCATGTGTATTTTCATCCTGAATTACCCTTCGGATGAATGCCGGTATTCTGTCAAATCCACCTTTGTCGCCAACAACATGCACTTTGACTCTTGATCCATGGCGAATCACATGCGTAGCTTCATCATCCGGAAAGAAAATCTCCCAATCTCCTCTATGGTTTCTTCTCATGGGGTGTGCATTGCGGTCCCAATAGTTAAAGTCTCCCATCAGGAATAGGCCATGGGCTTTGGGGGCCCACTCTCTATAGATCCATCCTCTCCTTGTAGGTTCATAATGAAATCCATAATACTCGTGAGCTCTTGAAAATTCAAGCAAGCTGCCATATTCATGATCTATGGATCTGAGGACACCTTTGTATCGTTCCAATCGATCCAAAACATCTTTCTCATAAGGTTCTAGCCATGACTCATCCTGTATCAGTGGAAGTAATGGATTTTTATTGACCATTTTAATTTCGGTTACAATCGAAGATAGAGATTAAAGAAACCAATTGCATCAATCTGGTACGAAAAACAATCAAATTTTCCTAGTTGGGGACAGGGTTTGGATCATTTAAAAAAATAGAGCATCGTAGATGCTAATGTATACCCTACTAAAAAAGAAATAAACAGGGGCAAAGAATAATGTACTTTGTTAGATTCAGAATTGGCCTTTTGTGCGCCAGGGCGAATCAGTTTACGGTAATACCGCTCCGGAAAAAGCGATAAAATCAATAATCCATAAGCCAAAGTCAAAATCAGAAGAGAAAAAAAAGTTTCCATATCCTGCTGTTTTACCATAAAGATAAAAACAGAAACCCAGAAATGTAGAAGAATACTGAAAATTTTTAGCAAAAAAATGCAATAAAACTAAATGATTATTTTTTTATAACTGGCTTGACTCCCTGCGTACCAAGGTTGTCTGTAAAATATATGTTTCAGTAGAACTGTCATCATGGGCCTGAATTTTCTCAATAAGCAAATTTGTAGCTTTTTCACCCATCTCATATCCATGTTGATCAACAGAGGTAAGACTTGGACTAACTACCTCGGCAAGTTTCCAGTTGCTAAATCCTACTACTCCAACTTGTCCTGGTACTGCAACATTTACAGTTTTCAGATACTTAAGCACCCCTAAAGCTACTAAGTCAGTAATACAAAAAATGGCATCAGGAGGATTGGGACCTTCCATAAGCTCCTTAGCAAAACGAAATCCTTCCTCTTCGTTGATCAAGCTGCAGATTTTGATCCAGTCACTGTCCATCGGGATTCCTCTATCAGCCAGTGCACTGGCATAGCCTTCAAATCTTTCAGAAGCATTCTTAACGTCAATCCTCCCTCTGATGTGGGCAATTTTTTGATATCCCTGATCCAGTAGATGAGTAACAGCATTGTAAGCGCCAACAAAATCATCAACAATCACTTTGGTGGTATCTACTTCATCTGTGATCTTGTCAAATTGGATTACAGGTTTGCCTTCTTCCAGAAACTCTTTCAAATGAAGTCCTTCCACTGTCTCATTGGAAATAGAAATGAGCAATCCATCAACCCCGCTACTCAACATCGTCCTACAGGCTACAACCTCATCTTTTAGTACATCATTTGATTGGCTTACCAAAACATTGTATCCGTGCTTTTTAGCTGTATTGATCGCCCCACTTATTACCGTTGAAAAAAAATGATGGACCAATTCAGGTACAATTATCCCAATGTTAAATGTCCTGCTTTTCCTAAAATTTACAGCAAGGAAATTGGGAACATAATGGTGCTCCTCGGCATAGGCTTTGACAGTCTGAACAGTTTCTTTTGCTATATCAGGATGGCCCTGCAATGCCCTTGAAGCAGTGGAAACAGAAATCCCAAGCGCTTTCGCAATATCCTTTAAAGTGAGCTTCTTTTTGTCTGTCATTTAATTTGGGTTCATATTCCCTAATATTACAGGCAAAAACGGGAATTTGCAACTCCCTTATATAGAAGCCCCTAAAAGCTAGATACGAAGAACAGCCTGGATCACGATTTTGAAGCCTTATTGTTCAATCCACATTTCTACCCTTCTGTTTAGGTTTCTTCCTTCCTCTGTGTTATTGTCGGCTACAGGCTTTGTACCGCCCCAACCTGAAATCCTTATCCTTTCAAAATCAACTCCATTTAATGTGAGGTAACCTCTGATTTTGGAGGCCCTTTTCATAGAAAGGTCTTTGTTTAAGCTTGGATCCCCCGCATTGTCTGTATGTCCTTCTAATCTGATCTTGATTTCAGGATTCTCTTTCATAAATGCCACCAAATTATCCAGCAGCTGAATGGACCTGGTATCAGCAAAATCTGAAGTGCCCCTATTGAACTGGATATTTTGTAAAACGACACCTGTACCTGCTTTCGCTGGTCGGAGTAAGACAGTTCTATCTTCAAGTTCATCCCATTGTGAAGGAGAGTAATTCTCTGAAATATATCCTTTTGAAGATACAATGATGGTATTCCATTGTTGCTCACCTAGCAGACCGTCCAGTTCAGCTTGATCAAGCACTTGCTTCCTTTCTCCTCTGTTCCCGGTAAGTGTGATGAGGTATTCGAGAGAGTGTCTATCGTGGATATCCAAAACCTTCACAGCAGGCAGGTTGGATTTAGGTGATTCTACTTTTTGCGGCGGCACTAATTCCTTGACCTGAGAATCCTGTTGCGCTTCAATTACCTGCACAGGTTTAGGGGATTCAACTGGCTTAGATACTTCAACTTCCTTTTTAACAGGCTGTTCTGTGGATACAGGAATTGGCGCAGTTACGATCTCCTTTGGAGGCTCAACATTGGAGACTAAAGGCAAGACTTCTATTTTCTCAAATGCCACCTGCATAAAGTCCCCAAACCCTTCACTATTCTGGGTAGAGGTAAAAATGGCTAATTCTTTATTGGGTGAAATGGCAGCATAACTCAATTCTGCACCCCTTGTATTGACTAATTCAACGGGTTTTGGGGAGGTCCATTGTTCCCAACCATCACCTGTCCGCTGTACATAATAGATATCTTTGCCTTTGCCATTGGCTTGGCTGTTTGAAGAAAAATAAAGGGTTTGTTGGTCCTCTGTAAGGTAGGGTGTCTGTTCTTGTCCGGAGGAGTTGACTTGTGGGCCAAGATTAAATGGTGAGGACCATTGACCTTCTGTCTTTTTAAAACTTACATAAATATCTTCATTGCCGTAACTGCCAAAGGAAGTCATTGCCATGATAATCAATTGCCCATCCTGGGACAGCCTTCCTGAAAAATGGTTTCCAAGGTTTTTGAAATTCCCCATATCCAAAGCCCTGAGGTAATTCCAAGAATTTCCAAAACGGCTATATTGATGCAGTCCTTGTTTTTTACCTATACCACTATGGTATACAATAATAGTCAAGGCATCCGAAAAGCCAACAACTACATCATTCCCTGCTGTTGAAAGTGTGTTTACCCTAACCGGAGCCGTCCAGCTGTCTCCATCTTGCCTGCTCATCCAAATATCTCCACTATCTGTTGGCCCACCTGAGTTTTCAGGATGAAATCCCACCGAGAAAAACAACTCACCTGTTGGTGAAAGTACAGGATGCTGTTCGTCATATGGGGAGTTCAATGCTTTTAGCGGTAGGATATTTTGGGCATTGGCTGTGCCTGAAAATAAAATAGCAAGCAGGAAAAGCCTGCTTGCTATCAATTTTAAAATTCCGGAAGTGATTTTCAAATTCATTTATTATTGGTCCAATACAATCGCAAATACCAGAGGAGCGACAATTGTCGCATCTGATTCGATAATGTATTTTGGTGTATCCAGACCCAATTTACCCCACGTGATTTTTTCGTTTGGTACTGCACCAGAATATGATCCATAAGATGTGGTAGAATCTGAAATCTGGCAGAAATACCCCCATAAAGGAACATTGGTTCTCTGAAGATCCTGATGCAGCATAGGCACTACGCAGATCGGAAAATCTCCTGCAATACCTCCTCCAATCTGGAAAAAGCCGACTTTGCTTTCTTCAGTTGCATTATTGGTGTACCACTCTGAGAGAAACATCATGTATTCGATACCAGAGCGCACAGTATGTACGTTGTTGACATCACCTGAAATGACATGTCCGGCATACATATTACCCAATGTTGAATCTTCCCAACCTGGTACAATGATCGGCAAGTTCTTTTTCGCTGCTTCCAGCAACCACGAGTTTTTAGGGTCAATCTGATAGGATGCTTCCAACTTACCTGAAAGCAGAATTTTGTAAAAGAATTCATGCGGGAAATAACGTTCTCCAGCTTGATCTGCTTTTACCCATTCTTCCAAAATAACATTTTCGATCCGACGCATAGCTTCCATTTCAGGAATACAAGTATCGGTCACTCTGTTCATATGGCGATCTAACAAATCTTGTTCCTGTTCTGCAGAAAGTTCACGATAATTTGGAATTCGCTCATAATAATCATGTGCGACAAGATTAAAAACATCTTCTTCCAAGTTTGCACCTGTACAAGAAATGATCTGTACTTTATCCTGTCTGATCATCTCTGCCAGAGAAATGCCCAATTCGGCTGTCGACATCGCTCCTGCTAGGGTGATCATCATCTTACCATTCCCATCCAAATGGGCTTTGTACCCTTCTGCTGCATCAATGAGGGCAGCGGCATTAAAATGTCTATAATTATGTTTTAAGAAGTCGGAAATTTTCATGAATCTTACTTTTAATGTAAACAGCTGCAAAAGTACCACTTTATCCCACACAAAAAAAGCCTGGTGTTGACCAGGCTTTTTCTCTTGTTAAGCTTTTGCTTACTTGGCTGATGTGCTATTGGGCTTATTTTCTGAAAACTTCTTATTCAGTCCCTGAATTACTTTATCTGTAATGTCCAATGTATTGTTGGAATACCAAACAGCCCCACCTTTGGTATAGGACAAGATCATGTCCAAACCATTTTCTTCTGCATAATTTTTTAGGTATTCCTGGATTTGATCATATACATCACTATAAAGCTTAGCCTCTTCTGCAGAAAGCTCCTGCATCAGATTGTCTCTATAGGTCATTAGATTCCTTTCTTTTTTGACAAGATCTTCTTCTTTAGCCCTTGCTTGGTTGGGGGTCATAGAGGCGGCAGTTTGCTGGAAATTGGCAACTTCCTGTTCGAAACCTCTTGCCCTTGTGCTCAATTCACCCTCGAATTTCTTACCCTTTGCCGTGATTTCACCAGACTTTTGGATAAAAAACTCATATTTGGCAATGAGGCTGTCTGTAAGGACATAGGCAATTTTAACATCCCTTTCCGCTGTTTCTGCATTAATTTCATTATTGCTGCCACCTTCAGCTACTGTGGCCTTGTTTTCACAAGCGGTAAATCCCAATAGCACTACGGCTAGGAAACTCAATACTGTTGCTAAATTTTTCACGTTATCTTGATTATTTGCTAGATGGGGCAAATATAAACAAAGAATCCATACTACAAATTGGCTGATAAATCTCAATTGTTAAAATGCGTTAATTGCGCTTCTTCTTCGGCTTCTTTTGAATTAAGGCAACTTTATAGACTATAGCCTGGCCAAAAATGGAAAGCCCTCCAAAAAAAAGCACCAAGGCAATTGTACCTGTTATGAACCAATTCAACCACTGGGCATCATTCACTTTCATGATGATCGCCTCACCAAGAAGGCTCAATCCAAAACCCATCAATAAAATACCAACCACTGCATGTATGAGCCACTTCTTCTTGATTTTTTTCATTTGCTGTATTATTAAAAATAAATTTCCTGGGCCAAACGAAACGTATTGGCATGCGCTTCAATTATATGGCTGATCCTTTCAGAATAACCTCCTCCCATGCAACACATAATGGGGATCTGATAATCTTTGGCTGCTTGAATGACAAGCCTGTCTCTCTCTTTACAACCCGCTATGGAAAGTTTCAACCTACCTAATTTATCGGTAGCCAACACATCCACTCCAGATTGATATATGATAAAATGAGGTTGAAAATCATCAAGGAGCCTAAATAAATGCGCATTTAGAAGCTTAAGATAGGCATCATCTCCCATCCCATCAGGCAAGGGGACATCAAGGTCAGACCTTTCTTTATGTATGGGATAATTGGCGGCACCATGCATACTAAAAGTAAAAACCTCCTCTTTCCCTTCAAAAATCTCAGCCGTTCCATTTCCTTGATGAACGTCCAAATCGACAACCAAAATCCTTTTCACATCCAGATTAGCCAAAAGGTAGTTGGCTGTAATAGCAATGTCATTCAATAAGCAAAACCCCTCTCCTCTATTTGTAAAGGCATGATGTGTACCTCCTGCTATATTCATACCAATCCCATAATCCCAGGCATATAAAGCTGCCTGTATTGAGCCATGCATGATATGAATTTCCCTTTCAACAAGAGCTTCACTTAAAGGAAATCCCGTTTTTCGGATCTCGGATTTACTCAATGCCAGCGAAGTAAGTTTGTGAACATATTGACGTTGATGTGTATTAAGTATCCAATCCATATCAAATGCCTTTGGTTCAAAAAAATTCGATTCACTCACAGTGCCTTCGTATATGAGCTGCTCAGGAAGCAGATTATATTTTTCCATTGGAAACCTATGTCCTTTTGGCAAAGGATGGCAATATTTTGATGACCAGGCAATTTTAAGCATAAAAAAAGCTTGTTATTAACAAGCATATAAGTAAAGATGAGGCAAAAAAGTTTTAATCATCCTCATCCAAATCTTCTTCTACTTCAGATTGGAAAGCATAAAGAGTCTCATCAAGGGATATAGTGTCCTCATTGAATTCTTTTACAAATTTAGTGATCACTGCTTCATCTATGAAATCCACATTAAGTGCTGCATCAAGGCCGATTCCATAATCATGATTAGTATCTATATCAATGAATTCCTGCACTTTTACAGCCTCTTCCTCTTCAAGGTCCATGATGATCTCGGTAATGAACCAGCCTATCTCTTCTTCTTCACTGGTAAGAGGCTTTAGGTTGCCGTTTTCATCCTCCTCATACTTGATGCCCTTGAAGTTCGGGAATTTCTTTGCAGCCTCATGCTCAGCCAGTTCATAAATTTCTGAGGCATGATGAAGACGGAGTGTATATAAGGCAGCATCATAGATTACTTCCTTTCCTTCATACATACCAATAAAATAAAAATTGGCAAATTCATCCGAATTTTCTTCGTCTGGAATGATTTTGAATGTCTTTTTGGACATGCTCAATTCTTTTTTCAAAGCATCTATAGTTTCGGGCAGGAAACCTTGATTCTGGTTATTCATATTTAAAAATTTAATTAATTATGAAGACAACATACAACACATTGCATTAAATTAAAAACGCATACAATGCTTTAAATGACAAGTAATTAAATTACAATCAATTAAGTTAAAAAAAAATGATCCTTCCAAAAAAAGATAATGATTTTGTAAAAGAATTGCTTAAGAAAAAAGAATCTGAGGTTTTGGACTTTAAACATAGCATCACCGATTCCCAAAAAATTGCAAAAACCATAGCGGCCTTCGCAAACGCTAAAGGTGGAATACTTGCAGTTGGAATTGATGACAAAGGCAAAATCACAGGAATAGATGAAGAGGAAGAACGCTTTATGTTGGATCAAGCAGCTAAAAAATGGTGCACCCCACCAGTGGACATCTCCTATGATCTTTATGAAATAGATTACTGGGATGAACAGAAACTGGAAGAAGAACTATATATTCTGATAGCAACAGTAAACTCCAAAGGAATGAAGCACAGTGTGCCGAATGCCAATGGAGAACCCATTTTTTATACCAGAGTATTCGATAGAACGGTTCCGGTTTGAACCAATCAGTTTCTTTTCCAGTCCACACCAAAAAAGGCATTGAGCAAACTGAGAATAAGGCTAAATACCAGTGCCCACCAAAAACCATCTACTTCAAATCCAGGTACTATTTCGGCAGCAATCAAAATCAATAGTGCATTGATTACCAATAAGAACAGACCTAACGTCATTATAGTAATGGGAATAGTCAATGCTATAAGTATTGGCTTTACTGTAATATTGAGGAGGGCAAGTAAAGCTGCAATAACAATGGCAACAAAAAAATCCATTACATGAACCCCTGGTAATAAATATTGTGCGATTAAAATTGCGATGGCACTTAAAGTCAGCTGTAACAATATCTGAACAGCATCTCTGGTCTTACTCATACACTCAGTTATTTTAAAGTGTCAGATTCTTTTTGTGCAAGGTACAAGCATTTTGAAAACTAATCAACTAATAACTTGAAACATGATTTTTATCATGAAATTGCAAAATAAACATCGTGATACTGACCAATTTATTATTATTGGGGTTAACTTTACGGGATATTACGATTCCTATTCATTAAAAATTACCTAAGTGATACTGATTGTCTTCTTCCTTTTGCACTGGTACTTCTCTTTATTTTGCCAGAGCTTCTTCCTACACAGATATGCTGCCCACCAAATGTTTTTCATGAACAAATACTGGGAAAAATTCTTTTACATCTTCACCTGGATCTGCCAAGGCAGTTCTTATCTTTCACCTAGGGCCTATGCTGTATTGCATAGAATGCATCATGCCTACTCGGATACTCCAAAAGATCCACACAGTCCGCACCATACGGAGAATCTGTTTACGATGATGTGGAAAACAAAAAACATATACAATGACTATTTTTCTTTTAAACTAAAACCTGAAGAAAGATTTTCAAAAGATGTTCCTGATTGGGGCAAGTTTGATCAATTTGCAGATTCCATGGCTATAAGAGTCGGATGGGCATTATTTTATATTCTGATTTATGTTTTGGCCATTTCTGTTTTCGAACTCTCCGGCACACATTGGTGGATGTATTTCTTGCTTCCCATTCATTTGATGATGGGTCCAGTGCATGGTGCTATCGTCAACTGGAGTGGCCATAAATATGGTTATGCGAATTTTGACAACAATGATAAATCCAAAAATAGTCTTTTGCTTGATGTCTTGATGCTAGGTGAATTATTTCAAAACAACCACCACAAACTTCCAAACAGACCCAACTTTGCTGTCAAGTGGTATGAGTTTGATCCTACCTACCCTATTGTAAAACTTTTGCACGCTACAGGAATCATTCGATTGAGAACTACCTGATTAAGAGAACCATATATTAAAAATCCCCAAAAAATACGCTGATATTTTTTGGGGATTTTTTTTTAAAATATTATTGGGAAAATCCTATCAATAAAATTC
>DAIPZN010000003.1:0-84152 GCA_036782195.1 Cyclobacteriaceae bacterium
GCTTTAAGGTTTATTTCAGAAATAGTTGCAGAATATAGTCTTATTAACTTGATTATCAACCTGTTATGATCGTACTTAGATACAATTAAACCATTGAAATACAGCGGATTATGACACAGCAGGAAATTTTAAACAGCACTTTCAGCAAGACAGAAAAAGCTAGAAGACTTTTTGATTTGGGATTTACCAGACGCCAGGTGGCTGACCTACTGATGAAGGGCAACGTTGGATTTGCCTACAATGTCTGGAAGAAATGGAACGAGGAACAGACCCAGCAGATCACTTCACTTCCTTTTGAATTCACCTTTGGCAGGACCTTCGGGATCGAGCTGGAGGTATACGGAACAAGCAGGGAGAGGATCCTTACTGAAATGAGAAGAATAGGCATCCAAGTGGAAAGCGAAAGCTACAACCATAACACCAGAGGATACTGGAAAATAGTTTCTGATGCGAGCATCAGCGGAGCTGAGGGCAACGAGATTGTTAGCCCGGTGCTGAGGGGAATGGATGGTATGGAGCAGGTAAAAAAGGTTTGCCTAGCACTCAACAGGGCAGGAGCCAAGGTCAACACCTCCTGCGGCTTCCACGTTCACTTCGGAGCCAACGACCTTAGTATCGCTAACTTCAAAGCACTTTTCCAAAGTTACATCGAACTGGAAACCGAAATGGATGAGATCATGCCCGAAAGCAGAAGGAAAAACAACAACACCTACTGCAAAAGCCTGCTCAGCATCGCCAACAGCAAAGCAGCGGCAATTGCAAAAATAAAAGCATCCCAGACCATTAACCAAATGGCACTGGCCTTTGCTGGAAGCAGGTATTTCAAACTGAACATCCAAAGCTACCAACGCCACGGTACCATAGAATTCAGGCAGCACAGCGGGACCACCCAATTCAGCAAAGTAAAAAACTGGATCCTGATCTGCGCCAGAATGATCGAATTTTCAAGACAGAACGGAGCAACAAACAACCTAAACCAATTTCTTAATGAAAGCCTTCAGGATTACATGGCCGACAGAGCTGCAGACCTTGCAGCCTGATCGGATTTTTGTTTATCTTCATGGAATGAAAGTAACCTTCCGTGATGATCAGACCCAAGTAGAGGTCGAAGATAAAAAAGCACTGGTTGACTGGATGCGGGAAAATTCCCGTACCCTCTATGCAAACAATTATGATTTTATGCTGGCCTATGCCCGAAGGGCCGTGATGCTGAATGATGAGGATATCCGGGCAACTTCAGAGGAGGAGTTTGTGGATGATCTGATGGAGTTGGGGCAAATCCATATTTCACAGATAAGTTAATTATTATCTTCGCTAATGATTGTGTAAAAAATATCTATATATCGATATGCTGAAAGTAACATTAAAAAAATTAAGTAAATTAAAAAGTGTTTAAATCCAATATTCAAATGCAAAATAGCTAAGTGAATGTCCTTTAGCTCAACAACCAAGAAAAGGCCAGAATAGATCATAAGCAAAAAACAAACTATTACAGCATGCTTATTAAAATTTATTAAACCTTTAAATCTTTTATACTTTATTATTTCAGTAACAGTTTGGTTTTTTGTTTGTAGTAATAGAGCAAGAATAGCAAGAAGAAAACTTCCTAATACACTTGAAGTGGTAAAAATTAATTCTAAAAATTTTTCAGAAAAAATTTTTGATTCTGTTTTGTAATCCAATAGTTTAAATACTCCAAATGTTAAAATTAGAGATATGATATAAGGATACCAGAATTCCCATTTTCTTTTCATTATTTAATTTTTATAATTTCCCCAATTTGCGAAATTCTTCTTCTATAAATGTTTAACATTTCTCTCTTCCTTTCAAAATATTGTATTCCCTCATAAAGTAAAGGCTCTTGTAAGTCAAAACTATCTTTAAATTTATCTAGAAACAAATCAATGACATCACTTGTCTGTAAATCATTATCCAGAGAAGAAGCTTTAACACCAGTGACTTGTAATGAATTTTTTGTTTTTGATGTAAAAGTATTTCTAGAAGCCTTGACCATATCTTCAAGAATATTTTTAACTATTTTTTTATCTAGTCCATTACCTTTTTTTTCTCCCACCATAGTTACTTGTAATGAGTGATTAGCATTTGCATCTTTTGCTATTTTAGAGAAATCTTTTAATGATCCTTTCAAACCAACCTCATCTGCAATTAATTGACTAGGGTTGGCTAGTTTGAAGTAAATTTTTTCGATTTTATCAAAATTTAAAATCTTAGTATATGTTTCTTTTGTCAATAAATCATTAAATTCAATAAAAGATTCGGATTCTTCAGAAAATTCACTACTTACAATAGTTAAAAATTCTTCAACTCTTGATATAAATGCTCCGTCCCTATTAAATTCAAATTGTAAAATCATGTTTTTCAAATCGAAGAGAAAAGCATTTGGATATCCTAAACCTTGATCAGCTTCAAGCCCAACTTTTTTATACTTATTTGTTCCTGGTGTATGAATAGGAGCAATTCCTGATTTTTTAGTAACTACAAATGCCCCGGTAATTAGATCGCCATCTTTTTCAACAAAGCCAATTTCAAGTGTTTTCCCATCAATATCTATCCCTGCTTTACTTTCATTTGACATCAGTACCTTTTCTAAATCAAAATTCTTGGAACAATTGATGGTGTAGAAATACACCTTTCTGGTTTTCGTTTTCATAAGGGAGTGATTAATACCAATTGAAAATTAAGTTCAAATAATCACCTAATCCTAGTGGTTAAACTAAATGGAATCATATATAAACTATTTGTTCATTTAGTTATTTTTTCCGATATTGGATAAACATTAAGTTCAGTGGAGCGACACCTTAAGCTAATCATCCCTGTTAAGCCACATCTTAAGTCTTACCTGAATTACTTCTACCCCCAGCCGTACAAGCTCACCCAAAAGGACGATCTGGGACTGTTTCTTTACCACTTGCTTCGCAGCCGTAAGTTCAGGGACAGGAAGTACTTCAATACGGACGCCTGCACCGAAAAGGTGGAAGTCCTGGTAAGCCTGAAGTATGGTTTCGACCATGGTTGCGTGCTGATGCACGACTACCAGATTCATCTGCTCAACCACTTCTTGGAAGACCAGATGATGAATCATGCCATTACTTGGATTAGAGCCGCTGAGCTCGCTGGTATGAACAACAAAGCCGCCATATACAAGTGGATAGAGACGCACAATCTCGATGAAGGCAGCTCCGACTGGTACCACCGGATCAAGAAACTTTATTTCCGTTTTCGAAAAAAATCGGCTGCGCCCGCTGTCCCCTAATTTGTGCCTGTTAACAATGATCTTTGAAGTATGAATCTAACCCTTCGGCTACGCTCGGGGTTCACACGGTTAAAAAGTAAATAAGGATGAATCTAACCTTTCCCGTTACTGGTGACAACTATGGTGGTGTAGACCGATTTTGGTTTGTCCATGAAGATGATATTGCCGGTGTGGATGAGCTGGGCCAATTGGTCCTGAAGGAGGGTAGGTTTTGGAATCTTGGCAGGGCTGTCAAGTACACGCTGGACTACTCATGTCCGCAAACCACCAGAAGAGGTGGTGTAGAATTCAATCCAAGTCTTAGGGGTATAGTGAAGAAGTACCGTCCCGAAGTTGAGACGGTCATTGCTGCTATGATGGGGGAGAGATTTGCCCTGATCGTAAAGGACAAGAACGGATACTTAATTCAAGTAGGTAAGCCCGGTGAGCTCCTGACCTTTTCTACTGACCAAGATACAGGAGAGCTTCCATCCGACAATAACGAGTATAATTTCAGCTTCAGAGGTGCCACTACCTCAAGGCCGATTCACTATATCAGTGAGATTATGGTCAATCCGGACACACCCTCAGAACCAGTCCTTGGTTCACCAGTATTGATTTTCCTTAACGGCAGCTTAGTCGCCACAGTACCTTCAGGCGGAAGTTTCGCCATCACTACCGAATTCACCCTTGAATATCAGATCCTACCATGAGCACTTGGACAGACGTCAGGAATTATATACTTACCCAGCTCCGTCCGGGAGTTTTGGGCAATACCAATGTCCAGAAGATCCTCAATTCGGTACTGGCCATTATCAACCAGATCAATGCGGGTGACTTTACACCGACTCCCGATGCGCAATGGAAGCCGGATGTAACCTATGCTGCAGATGTGGAGCCAGTCTTATGGCAGGATAGGTGGTTGGTGTCCAATATTGCCAACAACCTCGGTAACGTCCCGATCAGCACTGCAGGCGTGGTACATCCCACTTGGAGGGTAATCGCGGCATCGGTAGGATCCGGTATCCGGATCTGGGAACCGATAGTATATCCCAATACACTAGAAGTAGTCTTCGCCAGTGGTGGGCTCTATTACCTAAATAGAGCCTCGGTTGGGAGTGATCCTTTTGTATCTACCAACTTTACCACCGAGCTGGCAGCGGGGCAATGGGTATTCCTTACCGGAGAAGGTGGCGGCACCATACTCCCTGACAATATCCTTGCTGCACTGGCAGGCACCTTGGGCACCCCGTCCGGTACAAACAGGTATGTGACGGCTGATAATCTTGCTGTGGTGTTGGCTTCGATTGATGTTCCAACAGGAGCCAGAGTCATCTTATCTAACGTATCCATCTCATCACCCACAGCCGGCACCATCACCGCTACTTGGGTAGACAATCAGGGCGATACCAATACCGTCACAGCTGCAGCGCTGACCTTTAGCGGTGCCCCTGCGGCTGGCAACTTCCGCTTTGATAATGTGCTTGGAAACGATGACGGAACCGTCTCCGTGCAGACCGGCACACCCGCAACAAGTAACCCCATCATACCTACAGCTCCTGCAGGCAGCCTGATTCTTTCAACTGTATTGTGGAACGATGCGGGACAGGGTCAGGTTGTACCACCCGCGATTGTGAACGCCTGGTCCGTGTTACGATATGGAACACAGATAGGTGCTGGCACGCAAGGTCTTTTCGCTAAAATATGGGACGGGCCTTTGAGCGCGAACGATCATTTCGCCTTTCAGCTGTTGTACCACGGGCCGCGTGAGGTCACTAATTTTCAGGGCGACGGCGCGGGGAAAGTAAAAGTATCGTTCACGTGCAACCCAGACCTGACAATCCAGGCGGGGACCGTCCAGATAGAGACCGAGAGCAATGCGGCCATGGGGGATTTCAGGCTCATAAGGACGTCGGGCAACAGGGCTGCGCTGTATCACCGCTCGCGTATATTCTGGGGCCGCATACAATACCGCATAGCATACCACAGCTCCGCGGTCGCCTTATCGGATTTCAGCGGGGGCTCCTACGCGGCGGCGCCCACAGCGGCGCAGACCTTCGACTCGGTACCCGTAGAGTTTGACGATTTCGTGCCGTCTACGGGCGCTATATTATTCGATGTACCGAGAAAATATGGTTATAACGGCACCCCGGTGTCGGGTAACATAACCCTGGGTATCACGGGCGCGAAGGAGAAGAACATGGCTAAGATGCTGCACGCTGCGGCGACCCAGCCGACCATCACGCCGCCCGGAGGGGTGACGCTTCATTTGTCCGGGGGTACCTATAACACAACAAAAGTCAACGAGTATTTATTTATTTGCCATAAAAACGACGCAGGCGTCGTAACTAGAATTTCGTATTCAATAAGCCCGAATCAGCTATGAGGACCGTGAACCAATATTTCATTAGTACGGGAAAGAGCACGCCTGAATTTATCAGCGTCTGGAACACAAACATAGGCGGGGGCGAGACACCTAGCAACTCGCTAAGATTGCCGTTAGAGCCTGGAACGTTAGCGACGCAGTACAATTTTACAGTCGATTGGGGGGACGGCACATCTAACGTCATAACGAGCGCGACGGACCCCGCTCTAGTGCATGTATACGCCACAGGAGGAATTTATACACTGAGGATAAGAGGGATAATACAGGGCTTCAAGCCCAACGCTTCTCTGGATAGAGTTAAACTGTTGGAAATTCAAAATTGGGGCCCTTGTACGATTTCGGTGTCGGATATGTTCAGGCAATGCACCAATATGAATATAACAGCCACCGACATCCCTTTAATTACTACAAATAATATTCAGGGCATGTTTAGGCTTTGCCCTAATTTTGTATTTAACAGTTCTATAAATAATTGGGACGTGAGCGGAGTAACCAGCCCGTCTGGGGGTACTTCAAACAACTCCAACGGTATGTTCAGAGATGCCAATTTATTTAACCAGCCCCTGAACAATTGGAACACTTCTAATTTCACCAACTTGTCGAACATGTTTACCAATACGCAATTCAACCAACCGTTGAATAATTGGAATGTCGGCAACGTAACCGACTTTAATGGTTGCTTTTCCTTTAGCCCTTTTAACCAAAACATAAACAGCTGGAATGTAGCCAGCGGGCTAAGATTCAATAATATGTTTGACGGCGCCACGCAGTTTAATCAGCCTCTTAACAATTGGAATATGTCCAACGCTTTAAACGTGTCGGGTATGTTCAGAAGCGCAACTAACTTTAATCAGCCGCTTAACAACTGGAACACGGTTAACATTCAGTTTTTCGGAGACGCCAACAACACCAACGGAAACGGCATGCTGAGGGCTGCGACCGCATTCAACCAAGACCTGACTAGCTGGAGTTTTGCCAACGCGACGCAAATGGGCTCATTCATGCTGAATAAAACCCCTTTGAATTACACAGTGACCAACCTTGACCCTATTTACCAGAGGATGGCGCTGACAGCCACTAGGACAGGTGTTTTTCTTAATATGGGCACCTTAAGGTACACCACTGCTGGCCAAGTACACCGAAACCATTTAACTAGCGTCCTAGGATGGACCATAATAGACGGAGGACTGATATGAGCTATAGAATTAGATTACCCGAACCCATCCCCGACGTAGTAACAGGGGAATTTATAAGACCCTCCTTTGTGAGGTTTGTGCTGGACCGAGATTTCGAGATGGTCCTGGAAGTGGAGCTTGTATACGTAGACAAAGACGATAAGCCCATACTCGAGAAGGTCGCCGAGGACCATACACTCACCAGGGACCAGCGCCGTAGGTTTGAGTCGGTATTCAAGACCGAAGTCCGGACGGTATCGACCCGAGGCGCCATGGTGGACCCTAAGACAGGCACCCAGCAGCAGCCGGACGAGGCCGGGAACTACCCAGAAGGCTCCGTGCAGGAAAAGCAGCTGTGGCTGGCAGTGACGGCCGACGAGGCCCCCGGTGAAACCGTATTTGAGAAGGTCTCCGCTATGTTGCTAAAGGCCATGTTCAACTTAAAAGCCCGGGGCCGCTATTGATATGAAAGGCTTGATACTATTTCTTGTTGCCATCATCCTGTTCATACCTTCGGTATTTGCATGCCTCTTTTATGTGCTAAATGAATACGGATGGACATACAAGACAATAAATGGTTACTTCCGTGTGCTGTTCAGGGAAATCAAAGAATTTGTGAAAAGGTTGCCTAATCCTACGTTTTCAGGAACACTGGGAAAATACTTTTTCGGTCTTGCGCTTGATATAAACATGTTCAGCAACGGTGCATTCCGCACCATGTGGAACAAGACCCTTATCACTTCTGAGGGCTATAAATTCGGCAATAAGGAGGAACCTATGAGTAGTGCGCTTGGGAAGAACTTCATAGGAGAAACCTATTCACGAAGGGGTTTATTGCTAATAGCCATTATAGATATCATTGATTTTCCGTTGCACTGCAAAAGAAGTATTAAACCACTAGAGCCATGAAAAAAACAATATCCACCGCAAAAACGACAACCGTGAGAACACGAAACTTCAAAATAAAGACACGTACTACCACTACCACTACAGAAGTGATTGTGGAAGAAGAGCCTATGGCGCCAGCAGTAGATGAACCCATTGAACCCACGCCAGCTGTAGAGGTTAAAGAAGAACCTGTTGAACCCACGCCAGCTGTAGAAGCGGTCACAGCTAAATTGTTCTATGAGGTGATGCCAGAAAGATACGGATGGGGCGAATTCACCCTCGGAGGCGGAACGGGTAAGTTTGAAAAGGTTGTCACCAGCTCCGAACTGCTTGACGCATTAAGAGATCCTAATGTATTTAGGATTGATGTAGCCGCTGACATCAACTTAAATGATGCAGAATTAACAACATCTTCCAATAAGACTGTAATAAGCAGCAATGGCAGCATATTGAGGAATTTAAGGTGGAGAATTAAGGCCGAAAACATTTTGTTAATGAACCTTTTTCTTACCGAATCCAAGGATGATCTGATTACCTTGGACGGGGCAAGGAATATCTACATCAAGAACTGCACTTTTGACAGCCAATTTGGCCTACCATATATCAAACATCCTAAGACCCCAAACCTAGGTGCAACAGAAGAGGAAGTGAAGGAAGCGCTAAAGCAGTGGGCTACAATGGATAGAACAGGCTGGGAGCAGAATGTCATAGACGGCCAGATAGACATTATTAATTCCAAGAATGTGACCATAGACAGCTGCCTTTTTGCCAACCACGACAAAGTAAGCCTTGTCCGGTCTGGTACGGATAACCTTAGCATCATCAACACCGTCTACCGCAATACCTTCCAACGTGGTCCACAATCCACCGGAAAAGTCCATTTTGCGAATAATGTCTATGAAGATGTAAAGTACGGTATGCGCTCCATCGAAGAGGGAAATTACCTGGCAGAAGGGAATATGTTTTTCCGTACCGAAAGGATCAACCGTAATTCCACCTCACACCCTACAGCCTATGGGCAGATACGAAATAGCTTTACAGAAGATTGTAAAGCCTTTGACCAGCCACTAGAGCCACCTTTATCACTTCTTTGGGAGCCATATCAGTTCTATAATTTTGAGGTCAAAACCCCATCCAAAGAACTCGCCGCCCAAATCATAAAGAACGCCGGGCAGGTGTTGCATTTGTGAAATCACCCAACCTTTTTAAGCCCCTGAAAACGGGGCTTTTTTTATGTGTCCTCTAATGCCTGTTTTGGTCAATCTACCTTAGTATCCTGAAGTTTTCCCAAAGCTATTTGGTCATCCAAACTAAGGTAAATGTGAACAAAACAGTAGGAGTATTAGGTGTGCAGTTTCTCGCTCTCCATGAAGGTTGGCTTCAGGAGAATTTTTCCAGTATTACCAATGAATCGGAAGCTGAGCCGCTAACGTTTGATGGATTTTTCCAGAAGCATGAGGCTTCTCTTGCCATCGGTGCCGACCGTGAGGTGGGTACTTATTTTTTGAAGTCTCACCCAAATATCGCATTGATTCCTGCAATCGGTCAGACATCCAAGTTTGGTGGCTGGTCCAGTATGGGAACGAATACTCTTTCTGCCATGCTTTCGAATGCCAAAAATTCAGGCAAGTACAAGGCTGCGTTTCTCTATGTAGACAGTCCCGGTGGAACTGTTGACGGGATGCAGGATTGGTCGGATGACATCCGGAATGCCGGAATACCCACCCTTGCTTTTATTGATGGCATGGGAGCATCAGGCGGTTATTGGCAAGCCATATCCGCAGATACCGTTCTGGCCAATTCCATGAATTCAAATATCATTGGCTCCATAGGTGTGCAGACCATGCATGTCGACAGGAGGGAAGTAGCGAAGACTACCATCGGGGACGTAAAGATCCTACGTGCACGACAGTCTACGCTTAAAAATTCAGTGAACAGCTTTGAACCGCTGAGCAAAGAGGGAGAAGCCTGGATCATTGACAGGTTGTCCGAGACAGCAGACCTTTTTATCGATTATGTGACTTCCAGACGGCCAAATATCAAGGCCGAATCTTCTGCTTTTGCAGGGGATGTATTCACCGGTGAGCAGGCGCTTGAAGAAGGCCTGATAGATGGACTTTCCACCTATCAGGAAGCAATAGAAATGCTTGCTTCCAAGATCGCCACCACTACCAAAATCCGCGCAAATTCTAATTCTAACCATACCGCTATGAAATTCAACCCCACTTTCAAGGCCATTTTAGCAGCCTTGAGTTTTGGTGCAGTGGCCAATGAAGAAGAAGCCCCTCTGGTCACTGAAGAGCGACTTGAGGCATTGAATGTTTCCCTTGATTCTGCCAATCAGACGATTTCGGCCAAAGATCAGGAGATCGTTCAGTTGAAGGCAGACCTTCAGACCGCCAAAGACGCACAAGTAGCAGCTGAAGCAGACCGCGACAGCTGGAAGACCAAGGCAGAGACCTATGCCAAAAGTCCAGGCGCCTCCCACTTTGTACCCAATGTGGGCAAGGTTGAGGGGGGGAATGACGATGCTCCCAAGTCGGAAGAGGAGCAGTTCAAGAGCTACGCTCACAATCAGGACGCACTAAAAGACATTTCAACTTTCTCTTAAGATGGCAAACATAGACATCGACGCAATTATCGACGAGTGGGGCGTACGCTACACTCCAGAAGGACAGACTGCCAGGGACATCAAGACCCAGCTTTTTGCCCCATCAGAGACGGAAGCTTTTTTCCGTAATGTTCCAACCGATGGCGACTACTACAAGTCTGCATTTGCGACTGTAGATGAGGTCACTCAGGCTTTTGCCATCCCATTTGTACCCAAAGGTACATTGTCATTCCAGCCTTGGGAGACCAAGCTTGGAGAGTACAAAGTGGATCAGCTCATGACTCCTGACAAGTTCAGAAACAGCTGGCTAGGTTTCTTGGCCACCATTCAGGAAGTGGACCGCTCCAAGTGGCCAATCCTGCTTTGGTATGTAAGGGAAATGTTGCTTCCTAAGATTGCTGAAGAGCAGGAGGAAGAGCAATCCTTCTGGGGCTGGCAGAAGACTGGCTTCAATGCCACACCGACTGTCAACGGCACCACCTTCGTGCGTGAATTTGGCTCTGAAAATGCTGCTACTCCGGCCAATGCCGCTGTAGATGGTTTGCACACCACCATTGCTAGAATGAAGGCTGCAAACAGATGCACCATCAACAACTCAGGCGGATGGTCCACAGACCCTGTTGATTTCTGTACCGAGTTTGAAGAGTGGGTACAAGCCATTGATCCTAAGTTGAGAAGGAGAATCGACCTTTTCTTCATGGAAGAAGACCTGAAAAACAGGTACGTGGACGGCAGAAGGGAGAAGTACAACAAGTACTATGCTCAGGAATCCGACCTTTTGTCTATCGACAAAGTTACCGCCAAGATCCAGCCTTTGCACTCCATGGTGGGAGCTGGTGACATGGTATGGGCTACTCCTGCGATGAACAGGATCAGACCTATCAGCAAGGACAGCAACGGTGTCTTTGACGTGCAGAAGTTTGACAGAAGTGTCAAGATGCTGAACGACTGGAAGAAGGTGTTGACCTTTGATGTACCAGAGTTTGTCGTGACCAATGACAGAGGCGGAGTCATCAATTCCACACTGATCACTGAGCGCTATTCTTAATCAATCAATCCTGTCCTGGTACGTCCGGGACAGGCTTAATCTTTTAGAGCCATGTCAAAAACAAAAAATACAGAAGCGCAGGCCCCTGCAGCACTGCCGCAAGCATCTCCTGCAGCAGATACCCAAGTCAGTGAACTGGATCAACTGAAGGCAGAAAACCTGAAGTTGAAAGAAGAAAATACCAGCCTGGTAAATTCCCTTGCTGAGCTGAATACTGCTTTGGCAGAAAAGGAAAGCGAAGTGGCCCAGCTTGCCGGTAATCCGGTAATCAAGCACAAGGGCAAGAAACTGGAACTGGTGGTTCCTAAATCCACCTGCAAGTTCAAAGGCAAGATCCAGGAGATCACTGAAACTACCTTGAATGAGGTAGATGGGCTTTTGGATCATGTGATCAACAAAGGCTACAACATCTTTAAGGAAGGAGGTAAATAATGGCTTTTCAGGCATTAAAGAAAAATAAGGTTAGGGACAATTCTCCAGGCCTTAGAAAAACGATTTGGATAGCTGAACGCGATTGGTTTGCCGATGCAGACGGTTTGAAAAAGCCCGGACTTCCATATACTAATCCCGGTGATTCGCTCAGGATCACAGGTACCCATACCTTTAAAGAGGGCAGGGGATTTGTTCCGTTCCATACTACTCTGGGAACTACCCAGTTGACAGGTGAGATGGTAGGCGATAAGGAGTCCAGGACAAACAAGCCGGTAGTGACAGGTAAGCACCCTGGATTGACAGCCGAAATCGTGGAATTTTACCAGCAGACCAAGTCCGGTGATTACATCGTACTCGCACAGACTTTGGCAGGAGAAGTGATCCAGCTTGGTGAGGATGGCCTTGAATGCGAGGTAATGTATTCTTTTGATTCAGGTACTGTGGAGAGCGGTTACCAAGGTGTGACTGCCACGGTTGAAAACTTCGGGAAGCTGTACTTCTACGAAGGTGACATCACCGAATATCCAATTCAAGTCATCGAAGAGCCATAAGCCATGTCAAGAAAATTTCCTAGTCTTCCAAAGGACGTCGCAGAAAAATTTGATTGCGCTATCGTACCCTGTGTCGTGAACATCATTAAGCCTGCCGAAATCGCAGGTAGGTATGACCTCACAGAAATCACCCTTGCTAATGCCGAAAAGCTAGCCAAGGCAGGTAAATACTTCAAAGCAAAAGATAAAGCCGCAAAGGCCGACAAATAAGCATTTTGGGTTTATTGTAATTGGAAAAAGCCTCCGGATCGGAGGCTTTTTTTTATGTCCTCCAAATGGCAATTGCCTATTGGTAGGTTTGACAATATGAAACGCACCAAGAAAATCACCGAGACACTAAAGGCAATTGCCAAGACACTCCCCAGGCAGGAGTATCATTATTACGATCACCTTGTAGAATCTGGTGATGATCTGATAAAGCGCGGCGAAACACACGATGGAGATCATCTGCCAATTCTTCCCCACAAACAATACGTCAAAAAAGTACCTATCAAAAACGAGGTAAACCACGGCAACCGGCTAAAGTCAGCCTATGACAGCGGGGGCAAGGAAGCAGTAAAAAAGTATCTTGTTCCCTTTCTCAAGCCAGAGAAAAAGGATGAGTTTATGGCTAGAGTTGATCAGGCACTGAAATGAAAGATCAGCTGGAAGCATGGAAATCAGATCCTGTCTACAGTGAAGGGATAGCACTGTACCGCAAGCTGGGAGGGGATGACCCGGTATTGCTGACGCTCTTCTCCCTTCCTGAGACATCTTATACCCGCAATAAGCTGGAGGATGCGCTAAGTGCACTACTTGACCAAACAAGTGAACCACCTCAACCAATCACTTTACCAGAAAAAACACCAAAACCAGTACTGGACCTGATCCGCAAGCGGAGCCTGCTCCACCAGAGCCTGAGTCATACCCCAGGAGCGACAGACCGACACACCATTGCCCAAGCCATCCTCACCATCGGCAAAAAGCTGGACAGGTACTACGACCATGGGGAGGTGCCACAAGGTGAAGCCGAAAACAACACCCCCGAGCAGGATATCCCCGCCAATGCCTGGGAACTCCACCAGCTCATCAATAACAACTTTGCCTACATGACCAAAAACAAAAACCGGGAGGATAAGCAAGGCGAGGTGAAGCGTAGGGAGCGGATGAATATCGAAATAGAAAAGAGACTCAAATCAATAAATTATGAAACTTCAGGACAAAGTACTTAAGGCGGAAAAAGTCGACTGGAGATCACTTAAGTGGCTCCAATCGGAAAATTTAAAACAGGCAGTCAGCATTGACAAGCTTGTGGAATCATTGGTAAAAAATGGGATGATCAGGGGATTCCATGTATGGCAGGATCCGGATGAACAAATCTGGATCCTGGACGGCCACCACATGAAGATGGCCCTCGAGCGGATTGAGGAAAAGAAGCTGCTTGAAATCCCCCAGTTTCTTACCTGCTATTTTATCGACTGTGCCGACCGAAAGGAAGCAGGTCGGATTGTCTTGCTCCATTCAGCAACTTATGCGCAGCTTACGGCTACAGGTGTGATGGATCACCTTGCAGCATTTGACCTAGACTTGGGAGAACTTGGAACCATGATCAGTCTGGAAGCTTGGGACTTTGGCAAGGCTGAGCAGCTAGCTCTGGATGAGCTGAACAAAAGCAACGGTTTGGATGAGGATTCGGAAGACGGGTTTAGGTCTATTTTACCGACAGATGCAGTTACAAAAGAAGGAGACCTTTATGAGCTCGTCAGCGGTGTCGGTATGGTTCACAGAGTTATTTGTGGGGATAGTACACAGCCAGAAGTAGTCGGGAGGCTGCTCAATGGAGAAAAGCCAAAACTGGTAGTCACTGATCCACCATACGGTGTCAACTATGACCCAAAATGGCGGATCAAGGCCAACGGCGGCAAAATCAAATCAACCGGTATGGTCAAGAATGACTACAAAGCCGACTGGAAGGATGTATATGCGCTTTTTGATGCTCAGGTAATCTATGTGTGGCATGGTGGTTTGCATTGCCATACAGTAGCTCAGAATTTGATTGATTGCGGATACAAGTTGATCGGCCAAATCATCTGGAACAAACAGGCAGCTGCCATGAGTAGGGGAGATTACCACTGGAAGCATGAACCGTGTTGGTACGGCGTGAAAAAGCAGCAAGGACACAACTGGCAAGGTGCGAGGGATCAGAACACCGTCTGGGACATCCGCAACCTTGCGGCCAAATCAGTCCAGGAAGAAGAAGGACAGACTGGCCATGGTACTCAAAAGCCAATAGAGTGCATGAGAAGGCCCATTGCCAATAATACCAAGATCGGCGATCTGGTAGCGGATCCCTTCTTGGGTTCAGGATCTTCTCTGATTGCTTCAGAGCAGATGCATAGAACCATCTATGCTTCAGAGCTGGATCCATGTTATGTGGATGTTGAAGTAACCCGATGGATCAAGTGGATGCAGAAAAACGGCAAAAAGTGGTCAATTAGGCTCAATGGAATTGAACTGAGCGAACAGGAAATTAAAGAAATCACGGACAATGTCGAGAGAGCAGCTATTTCCTCAGCACAAGGGGAAAATTGAAATAAAACTGGATACTCCTGAGGATCGGATATCGGCCTTCATGATTTCCAAGATTGATAAAGAAGAGCTCCACAAAGGGGATGAGAAAATTATGCGCCGTTGGCTTAAGATCTGGAACCTACTTCTCAATTATCATTCTGCTGCCCAAGCAGTCACTGCACACGTAAAAATGTGCGCTGAGGACAGCGATATTGGGCCGATATCAGAGCGCACAGCTTGGTATGATCTAAAGAACGCTACCAGGATATGGGGGAACCTAAATGAGGTTCCTTATCATGCTTCATTGATTCTGCTTTCCGAATATGCAATGAAGTCTTTTCAGCTTGCGGCCCAGCAACGCAACGTCAAGGAAATGAACCGCGCCATTGCCGAGATGCGCGAAATCAAGAAAGACCTGCATAACATATCAGACAAAGGGGATATGGATACGCCTACTTCCAGATTCGTGCTGATCATCCAGACAGGCAAAGAAGGGGATTCACCCCGCACGATTGATCTGGACGATTATCAGGAGCTGCCCGATGATGTGGCAGGAGAGGTCATCGAGGCCGTGCAGAATCAGGAGATCGATAGCAGCAGGTTTATGCAGATCGTCGAAGAGTCCAAAAACACCGATGGATAATGCATAAGGCTAAGCAGACCATTTTCAATAAGCCTCAGCAGATCTTCCAAATCCTTAAAGCTGCCTCAGCCAAAAACATCTGGTCAAGGGGAACCGGTAAGTCTTTCCTGATCGCATGGATCATCCACATGATCGTGAAGCACATGCCAAGATCAAGTTGGGCCATTGTCGGGAAGTCTTACAAGCAGCTTTTGACCAGGACACTCCCCACCACCATTGCCACATTGGAGAGTGTTTTCGGCTACAAGCAGGACAGGGATTTCTTTGTGAGAAGAAGGCCACCGAAGGATAAGCGCTTTGATGCTCCCATTTCTCCTCCCTTGGATTATGATCATGCCATTACCTTCAAGAACGGCACGCTCTTTCACCTGGTATCGCTGGATGGGGGTGGATCCACCATCCGAGGACTTTCCATTGATGGCTATTTGGGTGATGAAGCCCTAGAGCTGAACAAAGAGAAGATGGATTCCGATGTGGTGCCAACCAACCGGGGAAATTTACGCCACTTCAAACACATCCCTTTCCACCATGGAAGTTTCTTTTTTTCCTCTATGGGTTATGGCCACGAATTCAAGTGGATGTTGGATTCTGGGAAATATTATGAAGATGACGGTTTCAACTTCCGTGGGATTAGGCAGCAGATTGTAGAAAAGGAACTGGAATTGGTGGATTGTCCCGATCGGTCCAGAATGGCCAACCTGTGGGAGGAGATCCTACAGTTAAAGCGCCGCTTGAAGTGGTACAAGAACAAAAACGGCTTCCTATATATGGAAGCTGATGTTTTTGACAACATTGAAAACGTTGGCTGGGGATACATTAAGGAAATGCGCCGCACTTTGCTGGACTTTATTTTCATGGTGGAAATGCTCAATTGGTTTCCGGAGGGAATTGAGGCAGGATTTTACTTTGCACTTAACCGTACTGACCATGGATATTCCAATAAGTTCCTCAATGGGTACATATCAGGACTACCAGCAAGTGGTGATCTCGTTACCACAATAGACTGTCGATTTGATGGGGACTTGGTGTTAGGCCAGCCACTTCGGATAGCTGTAGACTGGGGCAGCCGCATCAATTGCCTTTCCGTCACCCAGTACCTTACCAGCATCAATACCCTGCGATTCTTAAAGAACCTCTATGTAAAGGGGGATATTCTGGATAAACTTGCCAATGATTTTTGTGACTATTACCATTACCATAACAAGAAGGAAGTATTCATGAGCTATGGACATGATGGCAATATTACCCATGCAAACAGTAAGCTTACTTATGCGCAGCAATTTTCAAAAATACTTGAGGCAAGGGGATGGATAGTACACCTATCCTTTGAATCAGTACCCCTTAGCCAGATGGATCGGTACCTGCTATGGGCTAAGGTGCTACAGAACACCAGTAACGCAAAGAAGGGGAAGCCCGTTGATCCTGACCTCCCACTAGTAGAATTTAACTTAGACAACTGTAATGAGACATTTGTATCTATGCAGAATGCACCGGCTAAGGAGGGAAGAAACGGAATCGAAAAGAACAAAGCCTCTGAGCGAAATGCCTTGATCCCACAGGAAGAAGCTACCCACCTCAGCGACACAGCCGACTACAATCTAACAGGCGTGGTAAGAGATCCCTTCAGCACCCTTCCCGAATACATCGGATTTTAATTGATTTTCTGTTTGAACAAAAGGATATACAGCCATTCGTATATCCTTTTTTTTGCTTCGGCAATTGCCGTTTTTCTACAGATCCATGGCGGGAGCTTCCATGGAATTTTTGCACTATTTGGAATAGTATAAATATTTAAAATCCTAGAAATCAATTATTTGGTTTTTTTTCTTTTGCAGGTAAAGAAAACCTAAAATTTTCCGCTTTTCTGTGTCCTCCATTACCTGACTATACTTTTTGAACTTCGGGTATGAAAATCATCCACCTCAATGATGCTCTGGAGCAGATGAATAAACCTGTTCCTTTCAACATCACTTTTGTGACCTGCGATCAGGAACGGAAGAAGGGAGGGGAAATCATCAAGCTTGACAATGTCATCCTTTCATTTAATGAAAACCATTTGGAGAAGCTGGGTTATAATGCCCCCGCCAAAAATACCACGGAGTTTTCCAAATCACCCCGACACTATGAGCACGCAACCCGAAACCTGCTGCTCCAAAACGGACTGAAAAAGAAGGTACACATCAGGCTTATCCTTGAATTCAACGGGCAAAAGGTCTTCTACTAATGAGCAACATAATTGAAGGTATCCACCTAGGTGTGGTGTATTCTAAAGCTTCCGGCAATATCTACCAGACAGTAGACGATAAGGCACACAGCTTTATCAAGGTTCCGGACATCAAGACCAATGTTACCACACAGATAGTACCTTGGGGGATTGATAACCTTTTTCCGCAGCGTGTACTGAAGGAAATCAGGAAAAATACGATTATCGGCCCAACGCTGAAAAAGCAAGCAGAAATAGCTTATGACCAGATAGTATATGGCTTTGAAAAGCCAGTTGATGGTGGTCAGCCTGAATTTGTACGGGCCCATGATGAGAAGGTAGAAGCATTTTTCCAGCGGTCACACATTCACAGGTACGCCATTGAGGCATTGCGGAATTTCTATTTTTTCTACTTCGCAGTCCCTCGAATGATTTTCACGGCTGACAAGTCAGAGGTCTACTCCCTGACCTGCTACAAGACCGCTCACTTTCGCTTTGCAAAACCTGAGCAATCAGGATTTATTGGAAACGGATTTATTTGTGCCGATTGGGAGAGTGTCTCAGATAGCAACTCCGATTACGTTGAACAGCTGCCGCTTATTGACATCTACGCTGATCCGCTGATGTACAAGGAAGCACCCGATTTCAAGTATATCTATCCTCTTGCCTATCCCACGGAAGATGAGGTACACTATCCTTTAGTCGATTGGAATGCTGCCCGTGAATCGGGTTGGCTTGATGTGGCACAGTCTATTCCAAGATTTAAAAAGGCATTGATGAAAAATCAGATCACGCTCAAAAACCTGATCCAGGTACCGAGCTGGTGGTGGGACTGGAAGCACAAGGGTTTCTCTCAGATGCCACAGGAAAAGCGCAAGGAAATCATGGATCTGGAAGTGGACCGCTTTGAGAAGTTTTTCCAAGGGGAAGACAGTGCAGGCAATTCCATGATGGTCACTTTCATCTCCGACCCTGCGCATCAGAAGGAATATCAAGGCTGGAAGGTCGACGCAGTGGACAACAAAATCAAGGACGGACTGTATATCGAAGATTCAAACGAGGCATCCTCCCACCTGCTGTACTCGCTGGGCATGGACCCTGCCATTATCGGCAGCCAACCGGGAAGCAAACTAGGGGCCGGCTCAGGATCAGACAAGCGTGTGGCATTCAACATCTATGTCGACACCGTGAAAGCACACCAAGATCTCATCCTTGAGCCGCTGTCCTGGATTGCCAGGTACAATGGATGGCCAGCATACAAATTCAAGTTCAAAAATTCATTGGAGGCTGCTCCATACAGCTCATTGCCTCCTTCTAAAGATCCGCTTAAAGAAACTCAACAGCAAGCATCCTAATGGCACAACTAGTCAAGACCATAGCAGAAGTACAGGAATATATCCGGGTAGGCAACGGCCTAGATATCAAGACGCTGTTGCCAGCGCTGAACGAGGTGGAAATGCAGGATCTGGTTTTCTACCTTGGTAATGACCTGCTCGCTGAAATCATCGCCCAAAAAAACATCAACACCTATTCCCCAAGGATAGCCAAGATTGCACCATACGTCATCGCTGCCCATGCCTGCCTTGCAGTGTGGAAAGCCGGGCCGGAGATTGAAATTCTGGTGTCAGACAATGGTATGCTCAGGCAGGAAACCACCACCGAGAAGACCGCTTTTGGCGGTCAGGTGAAGCGCTTCCGGGATGTAGCTGCTGACCGTGGATTCAAGGCCGTAGACCAGTTTCTAGCTATACTGGAGAAGTACACCCAGGATTATCCGGAGTGGCTGGAATCAGGATATTATGAGCAGAAGAAAGGGCTGCTGATCCGCTCTGCCATGGAATTTGAAGCTGCTGGGGAATCTCTGAACGGCTCCGCCCTTACTTTCCAGTC
This sequence comes from Cyclobacteriaceae bacterium, assembly GCA_036782195.1. Lineage (GTDB taxonomy): Bacteria > Bacteroidota > Bacteroidia > Cytophagales > Cyclobacteriaceae > DAIPZN01. Next base: position 19,631 of record DAIPZN010000003.1, read on the forward strand.
CCTGCGCACCATCATTCGGGACATACAGGAGCAGACTATCAAACAAGTCCTTCCTGACGCCTTCTTTCAGGAAATACTCACTGGGTTGGATGAAGACGACCTATCAGAGGATAATAAATTCATTCTGAACAATTACCTCGCACCGGCCATCGCAAAGCTGGCACTCGAGGAGGCACTGACTACGCTACCAGTGGAAATTTCCCACTCTGGCGTGAATGTCAACCAGCTTGAACTGGTATCAGATGCCAGGACATCTAAGACACCACCATTAGCGCTGATCGAAAAGAAAGCCTGGGGACTTCGTGGACGTGGACAATTCTATCTCAGCAATATGAAAGAGTACCTGAACACCCACGCCACATCAACCCGATTCCCACTATGGTTCCAGTCCGAGTACTTCAACAAGACCTTAAAGGCACAGATACAGGAGGAATCACTCCTTCCAACAGAAAGACGAGTTTACCGCGCATGAAAAACGAGATCCTTGACCAGCCGCTCCTGATGGATAAGGCTTTGGTCGCATTCAAGCTGGTGTCCATCGGCACACCGCTATTGCTTTTCATCGAAAAGTATGTCTTCTCAGACTGGGACTACCTCATTAGCCTGATGCTGCTGGTCGGTCTTAACACCATCGTGGGCAGTCTCGCAGCTGGTATTCTCGGTCAGTTCAGCGCCAAGCTTTTCTATAAGAAGCTAGGCATTAAGATTTTCGGCATCGCTGTAGTACTGATAGGGGTGGGGATACTGAAAAAGGCCAAGATTGATGGGGAAGACAACTATCTATCAACCATTCTGGATGCGGGCATGTACTCGCTGATGGGCGGTCTGGAGCTGCTTTCCCTGCTCAAAAACGGCTACAAAATCTATCCATGGGAACCGATCAAATACGCCATCAACGCAATACAATCCTATTATTTCAAAAAAGTAGACGAACTGAACCATGAAAACAAATCAGGCGGGGATCAAGATTTCCATTTCAAGTAAACTATAGCTTATGTTAAGACAGATACAAAACAAGCTAGGAGTAAATCAAACAGGTGTGTTTGATAAACAGATGGCCAAGGCTATGATGTATTTCTTACAGTTAAAACCTATTGAAGCTGCTCACTATTTGGGCCAGTTGGCTCACGAATCAGGAGGTTTTAGGCACTTTGAAGAAAATCTAAATTACAGCGCGCAGAGGTTAGCTGAGGTTTGGCCTCACAGATTTGCTATTGATAGAACTGCAAGACTATTAAGGCCAAACCAATTAGCTCTTAGAATAGCGGGTAATCCGGTGGAAATAGGCAATACAGTTTATGGTGGAAGAATGGGCAATGTCAATCCTAATGATGGCTTTAATTTTAGAGGTAGGGGTAAACCCCATTTGACCGGAAGAAGCAATTACCAATGCTTTTCAGATTGGTTGAAGGTTCCTGCTATTATGTCAAATCCAGATCTGGTTGCTAAAGAATACGCAATGGAAAGTGGCATCTATTACTTTGAAAAGAATGAGATCTTTAGGATGTGTTTTGATTTGTCAGATCAGACAATCCTAAATATTTCAAGAAGGATAAATATTGGCAGAGTAAACACTTCACTTATACCAAATGGTCTAGAAGATCGAAGAAACAAAACTTTACAAATTGCACAATGGCTTAATTCATGAAAAACATCACCCTAATCATCGGCATTCTGCTACTCACCTCCTGCGGTGTGCTGAAGACCAAGAACTCAAGTAAGGACAAAGTTGCTATCACCCACCAAGCAACCGCGGAAGCTGTATCCTCAGCTTCCGCTTCCTCCTTTGACACACTTGCCGTTTTGGAATCTGAAGAAGAATCCCAAACGGAAACAATCATGTTCTATTCTTCAGGTCAGCCTTTTGTCTTTGACGGGACATCGTTCACTGGAAACCTAGATTCTTTGATCATCCATCGAACTAGTAAGAGAAAATCCAATAAGGAAATCCAGAGCAGCAGCACCGATACTACAGCCGTATATCAGTCACATACCATCGACACTTCATCCATTATCAAAGAGGTGGTAAAAGAAAAAGCTGAAATCATCAAGCGAAACCCGAAATCAGTCGGCTTTGTAATCTTTCTAATTTCAATTCCTCTGATCCTTTCCGCTGTCCTCTTTATTCTCCGTAAGAAGTTCAAATTTTGGCTATGACCACTATCGAAATCATATTTCCAAAGTGGATCATGAAGCTAAAAGCGAAAGTACCCACCGAATGGAATGAGCTTAGCGCAAAGCAACTTATCAGTGTAGCAGGATTACTCTATTCTGGTACTGAAGACCTTTACAAGTTTCGGATTGAATTGTTAAGGATCCTTATTGGGCTTAAGTGGCACCATCTCTTGAGCATCGGTAGTGAACGGCTAATAGACCTTTATCCATTTGTTCAATTCATAGAGAGTGAAATCAGGCTTACCCAAAATAAAATTCAATACCTGAAGCTACAGGGCAAAAGGTACTTCGGCCCAATTGGGGATTTCAGCACACTGACTGGTGAGGAATGGACAGAAGCAGATGAGTGCTTTATTGAATTTCATTCTTCTGGGGATGTAGCAGAGCTCGACAAAATGATGGCGATTCTTTTTCGAGAGCGTATCAAAGGCATTTCTCCGAAGTCGGAAAATTGGGCAAATGATTACAGGGAGCCTTTTTCAGAAGCAAGGGTGACCAATCGTATTCCGGTAATGGCCAAGGTACCGCTTACGGTCAAGATGGCTGTGCTGCTCTGGTGGAAAGGCTGCCGCCGTGAATGGGAAGAAGTATTCGAGCGGGTATTCAAGTCCAAAGGAGAAGGCCCACAATCCTTCGGATGGCAGGAAACTCTGCTGAAGCTTTCGGGTTCCGAATTTGGCGACCTCAAAAGCACCCAAGCCACGCCGATGTACAAGCTGATGCTGAAGATGGAAGTGGCGCTGAAGGATGAAGAATACCGCAAGGAACAGGAAGACGCAAGAAAGAGAAGCCATGTTTATTAAAAATCACAAGACTTACACCGATTTCTTCAGGCTCATGGCCCGGCACCATGTAGCCATCCACCATACTGAGCAGCAGATCCACTTTGTGCGCATGAACCTGTCCGCACATCCGGTGCTGGCAAGGGAGGACATCAAGGAGTTTCTCAAATCCATCAGATCCAGACTGCATTTTCCCGCGCTGCTGCTGAATACCTATCAGGCCAAGGCAGATGCACAGGATTCTTACGATGCCAAGCGCAAGGTCATCCAAGGGGAGTTCTTTATCCTCAACAGGGTAAAGAAGGAGGACTGGGACGATCAGGATGCCGTATTCGATGAGACAGAAGCTATTGGCACGGACATCCTTTCCTTTCTGGGGGAATACTACGAGGAGAATGAGCATGAGGGATACTTTGAATGGAATGACTCAATGATGGAAAAGATCTCCAATCTGGAGATAGACAACCTCGCAGGTACCAAGTTCTATTTTACAATCTCCATACCCAATGAGGTGGCTTTCCAACTGAATCCCGACAGGTTTGACCCTGAATTATTTGAGCTATGAGCGTGACTAAGACCTATAATTATATCAATGGTGGTGCATCTGGAAGCGTTGACGTAACTGTAGACGTCACATTTTGCAATATTTCACCGCTTCCAGGTACTCTGGATGAGCTTATGGGATTCCTCAGCATTGAGGTGTCTCTTTCTGAGGCTTTGCCATTTGAGTTGTTGCTTCGATTCAATGTCGGCTATGACGTGTTCAATACTTTTGGTTCAGGATCTTCGGTATATCCGATAATGTTGACAGTGCCGAGTGCAGTGACTTCACACATTTTTACCGAGCTGCTTTGCTACAATAAGACGAACGATCCATTCTCGGAGGAAACATACAGCTACACTTTTGTAGATCAGCTAGAGCCCCAGATTGTAGGAAGCGACCTTTCGGCTATAGTTGACACCATTACGCCAGCTACCTGCCATGGCCTGCCAAATGGCTCTATACTGATTCAGGTAAGCGGTGGCAATGGTTCATACACTTACCAATGGTCTGACGGTGGACCAAGTTCACCATTCAGACCAGGTATAGTAGGAGGCACCTATTCGGTCATCATCAGAGACGCTGCGCTCAATGAAATTGAGTTGACAGGAATAGTGGTGCCCCAGCCACCGCAGATTACGCTTACCTTGGCAATCTCTTCTGTGACCTGCTTTGGTGGGAGCAATGGAGCTATTGCCACTACTCCTGGGGGTGGTTCTGGCTCTGGATATTCCTACTCTTGGTCAGATGGTAGCACCGCCCAGAACAGAAGCAGCCTTCCTGCAGGATCCTATCAGGTCACGGTCACCGATTCGGCTGGTTGTACTAGGCTCTTTACCATCAATGTTCCTCAGCCTCCCCAAATCCAGATCACGGTCAATAAGTCTGGCCGCAATATCACCAATACCGTCACAGGCGGAGTTGGCCCTTATACTTACCTTTGGTCAGATGGCGCTGTTGTTAAGGACAGGACTAATCTGGACAACGGGATCTATTCCTTTACCGTCACAGATGCCAACGGCTGCCAGCAGTCCACAGTTATATTTATACAGGAGTTCAAATTTTTCTTTTCCAAAAATCCCATCTCGCTACAGCTGGCGGCACTGGATTTGGCTTCCAAGCCCAATCTTTCCTTTGTATGCGAGGTGTATCTGGAAGATGAATATGAGAGTGAAAATTTTGAGCTAAAGTACAGCTCCGAGCAGCCAGGACGCGCAGATGGTACCACAGACTTCAATATGCAGCAGGTATTGAATGCGTATCTCGACGCCAATGTTCCGGCATTCGGGGATACTGTGGTGCGGATGGTATCCGAAAGCTTCAAGCGCTTCTACCTGTCTTACTTCGAGAAGTACGGCAATCCTCCGGTACCGGATGACACGACTGTAAATGAGACTTTCTATGTGCTTTTTGGTGGGTTATCCGATCAGGAATTTGCGAAGCAGGTTTTCTTTGATTCCTATCTGGAAAACCAAAAACCCTTCCTAACCTGGGCACCATTTACCCAGCCGATCGCAGCTGATCAACACAGCTACTTGCACTATGTGGTGGTCAATCCTACTTATAGTATACTATCTATGAAGGTCACTGTAAGATATACTGACAATACTTCGACTGAATTTAATGCAGGGGCTATTTCTCCGGTCAAACCTTTTGAACTGATCCGCTTTCCCGCTGGACCAGTGCAGCTTGATTTGGAAGCACTCAATCCTGACAAGACCATTGCATCCTATGAACTGCAGTTGTTTTCCGGGACTTCACTTATAAGTGAATCACGCACCTACCAGGTATATCCCTCCCGCAGGCATTACCGCAAGCTGCTCTATCTGAACAGCGTCGGCGGATGGGATCATGTACTTTGCTTCGGAAGGGGTAAGCAGTCCATGAGGACTCAGGAAGAATCAATATCACGGGATCTTCCTGTAGGATTTGCCTACAGCGACAGGGAGGAAGAGACGGTCAGCAAGTCGGGAAGGCTGACAGGACAGCTTGTAATAGCTACACTCAACGGGTATCAGCGCCGACACTTGATTGACCTGGCTATTTCTGAAAAGGTATTTGAGCAGACAGCATCCGGCTATCTTCCTGTCAAAGTCAGTATGGACTTTGACCCAGAGGACGACTTTGAAAACCTTGATGAGGTTGGTTTGGACATCATATACCCAACCATCAGACGCTATACCCCTGAGCTATGATTTCAATAACCGTAGACGATCAGCTTATAGACATCAATGAGTCTGCCTCCTTTAGCATTGGGGGCAAGTCTCCTTTTACCGTACCGGGTGAGCTGTATGGCCCTAAGGTGTACAATGTCTCCGCACTTGACAGCCGACGCAATGCCCAGGTTTTCCGCTTTGCCAACCTGCTGAACAATACCGACCGGGTGAAGGCCTACGGCAATGTGCAGATCCGCTTTGCCGACCTGCTCTGGAAGATCGGCACGATGAAGCTCAGGGACTTCTCCGGTGCCTACAACTTCTCCTTTCACTCCGATGCTGGGGATATCGAAGCCAAGATTAAAAACCGCACCTTGGTAGGGCTGGATCTCGGTTCTGCTGTCAGCGACATGAATATCACCGCCATCTACCCGGCTGCCAACCATGTGTACTTCACCGTGAAAAATACCAACTTCTACGGTAACAAAAACCCGCTACATAACGGCTATATCAATCTTTATGATCCTGTGGCTAACAGGCTTTATAACCCTACCGATGATGGGGATACCTACACGATCACGCCGTTTCCCTTTCTGCTGTACGTACTGGACACCATTTTCAAGGACATGGGCTACTTTGGCATCACGGGTGACTGGACCGAGGATGCAAACATTCGCCGAGTAGTAATCTACAACAACTACGACCACCGCACCGGCACCATCACCTACAACAGGCACGTGCCGCCCGTCTCTGTCGGCTCCTTCCTGATCGATGTAGCCATCAACTTCGGCATCACCTTCAACGTCAATCCCGTCACCCGACTGGTGGAGATCGTTCAGATAAAAGACTGGCTGAATGATCAGGCCTACACCGATCTGAACAACCGTGCCAATCGTGGCTATAAGGTGGAGCCAAATGCCAATGACGGCTTCCGTTTCTGGATGCGTGAGGATAGTGCCGATGAGCTAGTCCGGATCAATCCCTCGTGGATGGACGTGCGTGTGGGCAATGGCTCCGAGACGGTGGAGACAGGGGCCTCACCGCTGAGCATGATCACCGAGACCAATCCATTGGGAGGTGAGTGGACCATTCCGCATATGGATCAGGCTGGTTCAGGTCCTGAATTTGAACTGGAGCTTGAAGCTAGGGGGGGGCTTCGATTTATTCTCTTTGATGGGATGAAGACCGACAGCCTGGGCAATGCCTATCCGCAGGGGCACTTTATGCGGCCCGGCTTTTCGCTTCGCTGGGGAGGCGCTGACGGCATTATCAACAGGTGCTACGCCGAGTGGATGGACTGGAAGTCCTACACCGAATATATGGAGCGGACGGTGGAGCTGACCCTGGTAGAGCTACTGCAGCTGGACACCAGCCGCAAGGTGATGATCGACAACCTCAAGTGGGTAGTGGACGAATACGAAGCCTCCATCCAGACCAAAGGCAACGCCGACCGCATCAAGACCAATCTCAAGCTGTATAGTATTCGGTTATAATTCTTAACTTAGGGTATGGAAAGAACTTTAAGTTTGGAAGAAATTAAAAAGGCTTTTGAAAGTTTACCTTCTCACCCATACCGAAAAGGTATGCAGCATGTTGTTTGCGTATCAACTCCTCCTAAGACATTCCCTTTTACTGGAGGAATAACGGAAGAAGAGGATAGAAAAAATCTTCCTTGTTTCTTAATTTTTCTTTTTGAAGAAGGAGAGTGGAAATTGGTTGTTGACGATGGCTATAAAATACTATATGATGCAGAATCAGTAGGTGGTCAAATAGGATCAGGTTCTGAATTGCTGAATAAAATAAAGGATTCGATTCGTTCTGGTAAAGTTCTTTGATTAAGCTCTGATGGAAAAAGACCTCAACATCCACGATAAAATCAACATCCGCGCACTGGCCAAGGAATTTCCCCTGATCGGGAAAAAGGAGATGGCTGATAGATTCAGAAAGCTGAAGATAGGGCAAACTGGAGACTTGCTTAATGACATGAGTTTCAGAGGCAAAGTACTTGTCAATGGAATTATGTTGGAAATAGACTATTACTTCTATGGGATGTGGACAGATATTGGTGTAGGGAAAGGAATCAATGGAGGAGATATTGCAATAGCTAAACTTATTGGGTTTGGCAGAAAAAGTAAAAACTGGACAAGGAAGCTAGCTCATTTTAGGCACCGTCTGGGAGAATTATATACTGAGATTGCAGCCGATGAGATTTCTCAGCATGTCAATAAGAGCTACGACAGGACGCTGCGTTTTAAGTTGTGAAAACTTTTATTAGTTTTATGGAAACCCAAATTCCATGAAAAAAGTGAGTTTCCTCAACCTTTTGATATTACTACTTTCCATTTATGTTTTAGGGGCCATATTGGTTGATACCATTTTTTCCATTCCAAAAGAAATCAGTCATCTAATTCAAATAATTGATTTCGCAATTTGTGGGGTTTTTTTGCTTGATTTCTGTATTCAGTTTTATCAAGCAGAAAACAAGTTGAGATTCATGAGATGGGGATGGATAGATTTGGTTGCAAGTATTCCAATGGTTGACGCATTTAGATTTGGCAGATTGTTTAGGATGATCAGAATTCTAAGACTAGTTAAAGCTTTTAAAAGCTTAAAAGAATTCATTGATTCGTTTTTTGATAACAAAGCTAAAGGAACTCTAAATTCTGTTCTGATTATATCTATTCTGATGATTATTTTTTCATCTATATCAATTCTTCAAGTTGAAAATGATCCGCAAAGCAATATCAATACCGCAGGTGATGCAATTTGGTGGGCATTTGTTACGATCACGACAGTAGGATATGGAGATTATTATCCGGTTACACTAGAAGGAAGGGTCATAGCAGTTGTTTTAATGACTACAGGTGTAGGACTATTTGGAACCTTTACTGCATTTGTTGCAAATTGGTTCTTAAAAGAATAAAAAAATAACCCAATTAATGTTGGGTTATTTCTTACTTTTTAAACCGATCAAAATCAACTCCAGATAAATATCCTCCAGAGTCTTTTTGACACCTTGATCTTCATAGTCCAATTGGACACGCTTTATGCGCCGATGGATGTCATCGGGAATGTTTCTCAATGTAATTGCCGCCATTTTTACATCCTTTACTTCAAAGATAGTTTCTATAGCAATTACTTTGAGATTTGCAATATTTGTAGTAAACACTATATTTGAATTATGGATGAAGAGCAGGAAAAAACAGCATTACAAATTTTAAGATCTGACCTATCTAAGTCCTGTCCTTTATTACCGGATTATAAAATCATAGAGATTTGTGAAGATTATGGGATAAATTATGAAGTTCCAGATGGGAATACTTTAAGACTGTTCATGATACTTGCTGCAGCTGAAAAAGAAATCTTGAAACTCCGAGAGGAGTAACAGTAGAGCCGCCTTTTTACTGTCCTCCAAAAGCCCCAGAAATGGGGCTTTTTTTATGCCATAATCACCACCTATGGCATCCAAGACCGAACAGAGGAAGATACAGATCATCGCAGACGGCACGTCCGTGAATGCCTCCATGCAGGAAATGCAAAAGGCATCAAGGCTGCTTTGGCAGGAAATGAGCAAGCTCCCTGCAAATTCCGAGGAGTTTGTAAAAAAGTCACAGCAATTCCAGGAAGTAAAAAAGCGTCTTGACGACACTAAAACCGCTGCCAACGGCACCCAAAAATCCCTGAACGAGCTGACCAATGAGGCACTGCAGATGTCTCCCATCGGCGGTATCATCAATATGATCACAGGGGCTTTTGGCAAGGCACGGATGGCCGTCAATCTGGTGACCACTTCTTTTCATACGCTCAAAGGTGCCATTATCGCCACTGGATTGGGCGCTTTGATCGTGGTATTGGGGCTTCTGATCAACTACTTCACCAGCACCCAAGACGGTATCGACAAGGTAAACAGGGTTTTGGAACCCATGCGTGTATTGGTACAGCGCCTGAAGGGTGTCTTTCAGCAACTTGGTGGATATCTGGCAGGCAGCTTTACCCAAGCCATCAACAATCCCAAAAAAGCATTTCAATCCTTTGTCGATTTCATCCAGACCAACTTTATGAACCGCATCAAGGCGGTGGGGGTGGCTTTTGAAGGTGTACAGAAGATCATATCCGGTGACATTATCGGAGGCCTCAAGACACTGGGTGACTCCATGATCCAGGCTACCACTGGTGTGACAGGTGGTACCGATAAAATGAACAACGCCTTTAAGGCAACTTCCGGATTCATTTCTGATTCCGTAAAACAAGGTCAGCTTCTGGCTGATATGAATGTCAAGATCGAGCAGTCAGAGATAGAGCTGACCACGGCACGGTCAGAACTGAACAAAAAGTATCAGGATGCGATGGAAATCGCCAAAGATGCCACCAAATCAGAGCAGGAAAGAAGGGAAGCCGCAAGGCTGGCACAGGCGGCAGAAAATGAGCTGCTGGATAAGGAACAGCAGTTTATGGACCAGAAGATCGAGCGGAAAAAGCTTGAACAGTCCTTCAATGATACGAGCAGGGAAGGTTATCAGGAACTTGCCCAGCTCGAAGCCGAGCGGACACAGTTTGAAATTGATGCATCGAAGAGACGTACCAAGGCCAGATCCCTTGAAAATACGATTGTAAAAGAAATTCACGCCGAAAATCAGAAGCGCTCAGACGAGGCCAGGAAAAAGGAGGAGGAAAACAGTAAAAAGATAGCCCAGCTTAGGGAGCAGTATCTGAAAGCGGCGCTGGATGTGGAGAGGTCCATTGAAGATGTACGCATAGCGCTGATGGATGAGGGCCTGGCCAAGAAGCAGGCCAAACTACAGGTGGACCTGGAACGTGAAATTCAGGCTCTGGAAGAAAAGCGCAAGAAGATCCTGGAAAATGAGACGCTCACTGGCGAAGAAAGGCAGAAAATCATTGACCAATTCAAAGAACTGGAAGATTTGAAGCGGCAGGAAAACGCCAAAAAGCTCCAAGACGCAGCCGATAAAGACAGGGAAGAAGCCATAAAAAAACAGCTTTCCGATGCCGCCGAAGACGAGGAAAGAGAGCTTCTTATCCTCGAAAACAGCACGATAGGTGCAATTGATGCCGAAATGAGGAAAAAGGAGGCACTTTTGGAGATTCAGCGGGAATATGCCGCCGAAAAACTGGCTATTCTCGAAGCAGCTGGAGAAGGCGAATCTATACAGGCACTGAAGCTGAAAAATGTAATAAAAAAGATTGACCAAGAAGTAGCTGACAACAAAATTGCCGAGGCCCAAAGAGCCGAAGACTTCAAAAACCAGATCCAGCAGCTGGGCTTTGAGAATGCCCGCTCCTGGATGCAGCTTGGTCTGGAACTTTTGGGTAAGGAATCAGCAGGACGCAAGGCATTTGCCAATACCCTCAAGGCTGTGGAGATCGGTCAGGTCGTGATGAACGGCATCCGGGAAGTACAGGCCATATGGGCAGGAGCAGCGACACTTGGACCCATTGCCGGGCCTATCGTAGGCGGTCTTCAGACAGGTGTGGCGGTAGCCAGATCAGCCATGGCCATCAACAAGATCCGGACTACCCAATACGCTACCGGTGGCGCCACTGGTTCTGGAAAAGTGATAAACATGATCATGGGCCTTAACGGTACCTGGTACATGCCAAACGGCCAGTCTGCCCGAAATGTAGGCACATTTGCCAAGGGCGGTCCTGTGGGTTCTGCCAGCTTTGGCGTGATCGGTGAGGCCGGTGCGGAATGGGTAGGGCCAAACTGGATGCTGCGCTCTCCGAAGTATGCCAATATCTTCGGATACCTGGAAGCCGAGCGGCGCAAGGCCACACCCTTTGCCACAGGTGGGATGACTGGAGCACCACAGCCCCAGTTGCCACAGAATTCTTCTGCCACCGCTGATCTGCAGCAGTTCATGGCCATGATAGAGCAGTTTGGCGAGATGAAGATGGTGATGGAAGACATCCGTGATTTACTGGCCGATTGGCCTACAAAACTAAGAGTGGTGAATGATCCCCGCGACATTCTGGACGGTGTCAGAGTTCTCAATGAAATAGAATCTGACAGCCGGATCAACAGGTAAGTAAGGTGAATTTTTTGATGAGTGACCCCCGTTTGCCAAGATGGGGAATCTAAAATTTTTTATTAATTTCACTACTCAAAAAAATAGGTGATGTCCTATGGAAGATATTGCAAAAAAAATAGAATCTTTTAAGCTTTTAAGAATTAAATGTGATTCTGAGGTACTGGTGATTTATAATCTTCAAAATGATATTTTTTACGTTACCCATTTACCATCTGGCAATATTTCAGAATGGTCAATTTCTGATATAATAAGTTGGATAAAGCAAAGGCAACATTTTGTATCTATTGAAACAATGAATTTTACAATAAATAAGTGGACAGTTCTCGAATGAAATATTTAAATCAGACGATGTCCAACGTTTTTGGACGGCGTTTTTACAATAAACTTTATAATTTTGCTATTTTGGCCTTGTTTGATCGGTTTGATTTGTTTGCCCGGAATCGGGCTTGACGAAATTGCTTATCCGGATTCGCTCCGACTTCTTGCGCTGGTCCATTATCTTGACGTACTTTTCTGACATACCCGTAGTCTTATGGCCAAGAAATGCCGCCAGTACCTCCAGCTTTCCGTCTTCCTCCATATATAAGGTCGCAAATGTTTCCCTTGCAACCTGAAAGCAAAGATCAGCCTTGACTTCCAGCAGAGCTGCAATTTCCTTGATCACATCATTATCAGTCTGCTCGGCAAAGTTCCTAAAAAGCTTGTTTGGGCTACTTTCTCCCATTTCATCTACTATCATGGCCATGGCTTCTTTGGTTAGAGGGATCCTAACTTTTGTACCAAAGCGCCTAGTCTTGTATGGGATATACTCCATAAATTCACCGTCTATCCAATCCAGACTCACCCGCCGTACATCCGAATGTCTCATGCCTGTAAAGCAAGCAAATAGGAATGCACGGAGTACCTTCTTGTGCGTGGAATGGATCAGCGACTCATCGTAGTATTCGAAAAGTTGGATAAGTTTTTCCTTCGGCAAAGGTTGGAATCTACCCATTTCAGACTTGGCAGAGAAAGATTCATAAGGATGAATAAACTGAATCTGATCCTTTTTTCTGGCTTGATTGAGGTAGGTTTTAAAGTTCTTGTGCTGTCCCCATCGGGCATTTATAGATTTACAGGACGTCTTGGTCAATAGGTAGGTGTCAAAGGCAAGTGCTGTGCGGTTGTTAATTTCATGGAATAGGAGAGTTCCTTTCCAATTTTTGAGATGGTTTAGCGTGACTAGTTGGGTGCGGACAGATTCATGGTTAATCTCATTTTGTCTCATCCGCTGATACATTTTTGTCTCATAATATGAGATAAAATCGTTTCTATTTAAGTTTGATTGATATTCCTTCAAAAAAATGGAGAGTGACAGCGAAAGTCTCCTTAATCGGTACTGTACAAAAATTTCTGTGGCTCTTGCTTCAGCATCGGCGAGAAGTACATTGTAGTCTTTGTATGTTTCATCATCTTTTTTTAAAGGTAGGCACCTACAGTTTTTCACATCAAACCTTTTGACCGGCCAATATAGCTTTAGATCAATATCTTTTTTCTGGCTGTCAATTATGACCCTTAGATAAAGCAATACAGTACCATCTTCTCTGATGCGCTGTTTGTTAAATACCACTTTCGCAGATGCATTTACCATGTTGAAACGATGTTGAAACCAATACTTCAAATTCCACCCTATGCCGTATGCGCAGGGAGCCAAAAAAAGGCGTTTTTAAGGCGCCTAGAGTAATTGGGTTAGTACAAGTTGACCGACTAGGGCTCGAACCTAGACTCTTCTGAACCAAAATCAGACGTGTTGCCAGTTACACCATCGGTCAGTTTTTCCGGTTGAAGTTTCCTTTTTCCGAAAGGTGTCACAAATGTAGGCTGAACTTCCTTTTAATGCAAATTTGGCCTCTAAGATTTTTTTTTGCCTTTGGCTAATTGCTTTAATGTCAACCAGAAAATTTATCATTGACCGAATTTCAACTTCCTTGAATCATGTTTAATACAGCTATAAAGTGCATTATACTCCCCCCAAGCACAAAAAGATGCCAGATGGTATGAGCAAAGGGCATTTGGGCACGTGTGTAAAACAAGGTGCCTAAGGTGTAGCTCAGGCCACCTGCCCCGATCCAGTACAAGGTAGTAGTGCTTTGGGTCTCAAGAAGGGGTTTGATCAGCAATATTGCCATCCACCCCATGCCCAGGTAGAGGAGGAGGGAGGCCCTTTTAAATCGGTTGATAAAGTAGAGCTTGAATATCAGGCCCAATGCCGCCAAGGTCCAGATGATACCGAACATTACCCATCCAAGCGTTCCTTTGATGCCAATCAACAGGAAGGGGGTATAGGTGCCGGCAATCAAAAAGTAGATGCTCACATGGTCAAAGGTCCTTAGCCAACCCTTAACCCGTTCTTCTTGGAAAGCATGGTAAAGCGTGGAGAAGGTATACAAAAGCAATATAGACCCGCCAAAGATGCTACAACTGAATATGGCTATGGGAGAACCTTCCAAAACTGAAAATGTCACCAGGAGCGAGATGGCTACTATACTGAAGAGTATGCCAAACCCATGGGTAATGCTGTTGGCGAATTCTTCCTGAAGACGTTGTTTTCTTTCCATACCTTACCCTAAATGTAACCAAAAGTGGAGGAATATATAGGTTGAAAAAAATGCAACGAAATCGTTTGAAAAATAGCATTATGAATATAAACCGCTGATTATTTTGTATTTAATAAAATATTATTACACTTTTGTTTCAAGTTAGATAAAATCTAGTACAAAAAACCGATTGTCATGTCCGTAAAAATTTCTGAAAAAACTGTAGTTTCAGCTCTAGAGAAACTCGAAAAGTTGAAACTCAATGAAAAGCTACATGCTGAGTTGTCTTGGTGCTGGAACAGCTTTTTGTATGACCAAAATCCTGTGGGTGTAATTGCCAAAAGTCAGGAGGCTTTGTCCTTGTTGAAGGAAAAAAGAGAACAAAACAGTAAGGCTGTATCAAAGAAACTGATCGAGGATCTTGAAAAGATTGCCTCGAACTAAAAAAAATAAGGCTTCCAATTGGAAGCCTTATTTGTTATGGTCTTGAAGTTGCGGATTATTCACCTACAACTACAAATTTCACATTGCTTTTCACTTCTCTGTGAAGGTCAATTTCTGCTTCAAATTCACCCGCAGTAGCTACAGGAGTATTGATAGAGATTTTTTTCCTGTCGATATTGATGTCATGCTGTGCAAGGGCATCAGAAATCTGAAGAGTAGTTACTTTACCGAAAATTTTGCCTGATTCACCGATTTTAGCTTTGATTTCCAAAGTTAAGTTGGAAAGCTTCTCAGCCAATCCTTCAGCTTCAGTTTTGATTTTCTCTGCCTTGTGAGCAGCTTGCTTGATGTTTTCGGCAAGGATTCTTTTGTTGGATCCGGTAGCCAAAACAGCAAAGCCCTGAGGGATAAGGTAATTTCTACCATATCCAGGTTTTACCTCGACAAGATCATTTTTGTAGCCGAGTCCTTTGATATCTGTTTTAAGAATAATTTCCATTGTTGTACAATTAATTAAGATGATAGATCGAAAAGCAGGTCTTATTTCAGACCGTCAGCTACGAATGGCAACAGGGCCAGGTGTCTGGCTTTCTTAATTGCGTTAGCTACTTTCCTTTGGTATTTGGCTGAGTTACCGGTAAGTCTTCTTGGAAGGATTTTACCTTGCTCGTTTACAAACTTCAAAAGGAAGTTAGGATCTTTATAATCAATGTACTTGATGCCGTGTTTTTTGAATCGGCAATACTTTTTGCGGTTTTCTACCCTATTGATAGGTTCGTTTTTAAGTGTCATTGGGCGGCCTCCTCCTTGGCTTCAGTTTTTTTGTTGAATTCACCTTTTCTTCTTCTTTCAGCATAAACAAGTGCATGCTTGTCCAACACAGTTGTGAGGAACCTCATCACTTTTTCATCCCTTTTGAATTCGATTTCTAATTTCTTGATAAGAGTAGGTTCAGCTTTGAACTCTACTAGTACGTAGAAACCGGTGCTTTTCTTCTGAATCGCGTAGGTCATTTTTTTCAGACCCCAATTTTCCACATTGATAATTTCTGCCCCCTCATCTTTTAACAAGTTTACAAACTTGTCTACGGTATCCTTCATCTGAACATCAGACAAAACGGGAGTTAGTATGAATACCGTTTCATAATTTTTTTGGAACATGATTGAATTGTTTATCTGTATTTTGTTTAAACAGACCGCAAAAGTAGACGAATCTTTGGTTTTATCCAAATAGCTCCGCTAAAATCCTGATTATTTTACTTCAAAAGTCTTGTTGCCTATCTGATATCCATCCGCATAAATCCTGACCTCATAAACTCCCGGTGTATATTTGGATCCTTTTTCGTAAAAATAGCTCAACTCTTGTCTGGTATTATTGAAGAGAATATCCTGATGCACGGTATAGAATTCTTCTCTACCATCAAGTGTGAAGGTTCCTGAACCTTTGGCCACATCGAATATAGGCTGGTTGTTTGGAGCAATCACTTGCACATAAATATCGACAGGTCCATGTTCAGCCACTTTATTGTCCATCAAGTTGAAGCTTACCTTCAGCTTTTCAATCTGTCTGTTACGGAATCCGTCTTCTCTTTCCTTACCTCTGGAATTTACTGCTGCGATGACAATGTTTTCAGCTTTTAGCCTTGCAGCTATATTTACTTTTTCCTGGAGTTCTTTTTTGGTGATATTTAGCTGTACGACTTCCTCCTGAATCTGGGCTTGATTGCTTTTCAGGTCTTCATTCTCACTAAAGAGCTGTTGGTTGATTTCCCTTAACCTCAATATTTCCTCATCTTTTTCTTTTAGCCTTGTGCTAAACGCATTGATCCTCTGATTGAGCGCTGCAATCTCCTGAGCTGATCTTGCCCTATTGAGATTCCGTTCTTCAGTAAGTTGGTTTTTGATCTCAGTAAGCTCTGCCACATCTCCTCCAAGTTTTTCAATTTCCTGAATTCTTAGATCAAGTTGAAAAGATACCGAATCTATTCTGCGGTTCAGGTCATTGTTTTCTTCAGATAAAATAAGGATTTCCTCGGATTTGCGGGTTTTGTCTACATAGTCGGTATATAGTTTGATACCGCTCATGACCACTAGGATTGCCAGGACGATGATCAGAATATTTTTGCCTCTGTCGTTTCTGGCGGGTTTTGGTGACTGGGGGGTTGTTTCCATAAATTTTTCCTTGGATATTACCGTAACTTTTAAAGAATGAATAACAGGTTAGATGATCAATATTGGAGTTCTAAATACCGCCAAAACCTAACTGGTTGGGATATCCGGTATGTCTCAGACCCGATTAAGCAATATTTAGACCAAATTATCAACAAAGAGCTTCTTATGCTTATACCCGGAGCAGGTAACGCTTACGAAGCGATTTATGCATTTCAAACGGGATTTACAAATGTTCACATCTTAGATTTTGCACCTGAGCCATTGGACAATTTTAGAAAAGCGTGTCCGGCATTTCCGGAAGCCCAGATCCATCAGATGGATTTTTTTGAGTTTACAGGAAAATTTGACCTCATCATCGAGCAGACCTTCTTCTGTGCCCTCAATCCTTCCCGGCGTATGCAGTATGCCCAGCATTGCAGCAGCTTGTTGAAGCCGGGCGGTAAGGTAGTAGGGGTGATGTTCGACAGAGCGTTTGATGGTGGTCCCCCTTTTGGCGGTACAGCTGCTGAATATCGGGATATTTTTGATCAGGTGTTTGCTGAGGTTCAGATAGAACCTTGTTATAATTCCATCCCTCCAAGAAGAGGGTCTGAGGTATTTGTCAGGTTGAAGCAGAATCAATAATTCAGCACATACTGAGCTTTTGGGAGTACAGGATCAAAGAACAGGATTCCACATTCATAAAAATCCAGTTGAAGCCTGACGCGATCATGTATGCAGAGCACTTTCCATGCAGCCTCCATACCTTTAGACCAATGTATATCGCCAATAGCCATGATGCTCTTCTCATGTAAGTAGGGGAGTAACATGTCAAAGAATACAAGGGTGTCTCTATAGGTATGGCTAGCATCTATGAGGACAAAATCTACCTGTTTGACTTTTGACAGTAGAGTAGGAAGTACCTCTTGTATTTTTCCGGTTAGGTAATGGATATTGTTATTTGTGTTGTAGGAACTTGCCTTTTCCTTTAGCGCCTGAGAACCTTCAATCGTATATACCTCCCCCAATGAAGCCTGAGCCAGGTATTGGATATTGATGCCTGTGCAGGTTCCGAGCTCCAATACTGTTTTAGCTGGGGTAATGGAGCAAAAGTATTGATACAACAAGGAATATTTTTTGGAAGAGGTGCTATAACGGGTTACTTCCGCTGTTGTTCTTTTTTTTTTCGGGAGGTGGATAGAGCCTGCTCCATAATCCTCGATTTCCAGCACTGACCTGTCTCGCAGCAATTTTTTACGCAGGTGGTCTGTGGTGTTCTTTGTTTTTAACCCGCGTCTCTTATGCTGCAAAAGATTATGGTACAAATGATAGACAGAGGGGGATTGTATGGCATAGAGATCTTCTTGAATCAGCCAAAACCGAATATAAGCTAAAAGAGGAAACAGCCGCTTCAATTCAATTATCAAAAATATCTGCAATCAGCTGGAATTCTGGAATCTGTATTTCTAATGTCCTTCCATCAAAAAGTTTTTCCATAAAATAAGATCCTTTCATTTTGCCTAATCCAGACTTGAGATTACATCCCGAAACATACTCATGGCTTTTGCCAGGCTCCAATACAGGTTGTTGTCCTACTACACCATCACCTGTTACAATCTTAGTAGCATCTCCAGCGTCATAAATATGCCATTTTCTTCGCATCAACTGAACAGTGTGAGGTCCACGGTTTTCAATATGTACCTTATAGGTAAAAACATAATGATGCTGTTGAGGGCTAGAAAATTCAGCCTGATAGGTGACTTCCACTGTGACGTGTATGCCTTCAGTTACAGCGGTGAACATGGGATTTATTTTATTTTTCATTATAGCGGATTTAAAAATAAAACCTTATTCTTGATTCTCAATAGATATTTTGACAAAATGGAGGTTAAAATTGAAAATACCTGGAAAATGGCCTTAAAGGATGAGTTTTCCAAACCATATTTTACACATCTAGCTGATTTTGTTAGACTTGAATACAAGCACCATACCATTTTTCCCAAGGGAAGCGAGATTTTCAATGCCTTTGAACATTGTCCTTTTGACAAAGTAAAGGTAGTCATTTTGGGACAAGACCCATACCATGGTCCTGACCAGGCACATGGACTCTCTTTTTCAGTTAGAGAAGGAGTGGCCTTTCCGCCTAGCCTTGTAAATATTTTCAAGGAACTCAACCGAGATCTCGATTTGCCAATACCGGGTAATGGTAACCTCACTAGGTGGGCTGATCAAGGGGTACTTTTGCTGAATGCGACCCTTACTGTAAGAGCCCATCAAGCCGGTTCTCATCAACAAAAAGGATGGGAAACTTTTACAGATGCCGTAATCAGACAAATTGCCCAACAGCATCAAAACGTGGTTTTTATGCTTTGGGGTTCTTACGCACAAAAAAAAGCAGCATTTATAGATTCAGAAAGACATCTTAAGCTTCATGCACCCCATCCAAGTCCACTATCTGCATATAGAGGTTTTATAGGTTGTGGTCATTTTTCTCAGGCCAACGCCTATTTATCCAGCAAAGGAAAAGATCCCATCCTGTGGTAACTTGAGAATTACCTCAATCCTATAAAAATTTTGAACCCTTGGAGGATTGAGATATTATAGACTCACAAAAAATAACCCTCCAGTGGTATTGAACCATTGGAGGGTTAGCGTTATGATCTGTCACTGTGGTGCTATTGATCAATCAATTCCATTAAGGAACCTATTCCATCTGATTTTGCTGAACATGGACTTATGCTTGTCTAGGGATAGCCATAGGAACCAAGCTTTGCCTACAATATGGTCTTCAGGTACAAATCCCCAATAGCGGGAATCTAGTGAATCATGCCTGTTGTCCCCCATCATGAAGTAATAGTTCTGTTTGAAAGTATAGCTATCTACTTTTTGACCGTCTATATACAACTCATTGTCCTGGACTTTGACATCCTCAAGACCTTCGTACTTTTCAATGGTAGTGGCATACATGGCGATGTTGTCCTTGTCCAGCTGAATGGTCCAACCTTTTGCGGGAATTTGTAAAGGACCCCAATTGTCTTTGTTCCAGCCGAAATATGAGCCGTCAGGAAATACTCTGGGATCACCATAATCTTCCCTTTCGGTGCGCATCACTACATTTCCGATTGCAGGAGATTTTTTAAGCCTTTCGGCAATTTCAGGGGTAGTCATGACCATGTAGCCCGAACCGTCATTGAATGGAATATAACTATCAGGATTTATATCATATTCGTTGAAGAAATCTACCGACAAATTTCGGCTGCTCATCACATCATAAGAAAACTGCATTCCCGGAGGATTCGGATTGATTTCACCATTGACAATCACTTGGGTGTTTCGAATTTCCAACACATCACCAGGTACGGCTACTGTTCTCTTGATGTAATTTGTTTTAAGATCAACTGGATATTCATACTCAGCGGGATAGTTGAACACTACTACATCATTTCTTTTGACACTGCTGAATCCTGGTAATCTGTAATAAGGCAATTTGACCCAGTCAACATAGGATTTTGCATTTGTTCCCCAGATTTTCTGATGGGTAAGAGGTACCTGTAGCGGAGTCATAGGCACGCGGGTACCGTAGTGGACTTTGCTGACAAAAAGAAAATCCCCAACTAAAAGGGATCGTTCCATTGATGCGGTAGGGATGGTAAAAGGTTCTAACAAAAGCCACCTAATCAAACTGGCTGCGATTACCGCGAACACCAATGCGTCTACCCATTCTCGGGTAGCTGACTTTTTCTTTTTTTCTCTTGTCATTTGTGTAAGAAATTTTAGAAAGATAGGAATTCATCCATTGATAATACACCTTTTTTTCCTTTTATCCATTCGGCAACTAAAACTGCGCCAAGGGCAAAACCTTTTCGGCTATGTGCTGTATGGGTGATTTCAATGTCATCAATTTCAGATTGATAGCGTACGACATGGGTTCCGGGTGCGGGGTCTATACGCTTGGATGTAATAGGCAGGTATTGTCCGCCATCGGTCATTTCAGTGTCCATTTTCCATCCCTTTAGATGGCTATGTTGTTCAAGAATACCTTCAGCAAGTGTTATGGCAGTTCCACTAGGTGCATCTTTTTTTTCTGTATGGTGGATTTCCTCCATGGTCACTGTATAGTCCTGCTGGTTTTGCATCAGCTTGGCGAGGAATTTATTGAGTCTAAAAAACATGTTTACGCCAATGCTATAGTTAGAGGCATAAAAAAAAGTACCATCTAGTGCTTTTGTTTTAGCTTCAACCTCTGGCTTGTGATGAAGCCATCCGGTGGTTCCGGAAATTACAGGAATTCCTTTTTCTATGGCCCAAAGAATGTTGTCGACTGCTGAATCAGGCTGACTGAATTCGATAGCCACATCGACAGATGATGGATCCAGTTTTTCAAGATCTTCTTGATTGTCAATGTTAATTTTGGCGGCAATTTGATGTCCACGGGATTCGGCTATCTCTCCGATAATTTTACCCATTTTGCCGTAACCAAGTAATAGAATGTTCATGTGTTAGAAATAAATTTTCATAGATAGTCCAAATATATTGCCGCCAGCGCTTAATGTTTCAAAGCTTGGTTCAAACCTAAAGGTCAGGTCATCGCTTACATCAAAAGCTGAGAGGTGTGCATCTACGTGGGCGTCTATAATATTAAGCGCATAAATACCTATAAATAAGAAATAATTCAAATCCCTGTTTCTCCTCCAAAAGTTCACGTTCCTGACAAGACCGTCTCTGTTCAGATTAGGGAAGCTGTTAGGGATTCCTTTGTCAAACTGCTGTAGCGCTTCACGAAAGATGGTATACCTTCTTCCATTAAAGTCGATGAAATAAATATTTGCCGCAAATCCCGAATATAGTAAAGGTACTTTCCATGCTTTTCCGTTGTAAACCTGACCTGAACCTGGCACGATGGCAGAAAGAATGGTAGCTGTTTTGGGATCCTTGACCTTTGATTTGTTGATGGTAATGCTCACAGAATCCTGTCCATCTCTTAGCACCTGAGCCCAGACTTTCTGGTAGCTGTTTGCGGATAAAAGAAAAACAGCAATGATGCCGACTCGGACCATTGCTATTTGACTGTAAAGGTATGTTAGGATGGGATTCAAGGATCAGATAATCTCAAGAATTTCTAGAATTCGGTTTAGATCGTCGGCAGAATGAAAAGGGATCTTGATCTCACCTTTGTTTTTTTCATCTGTTTTCAGATTCACCTTTGTGCCAAAATGAGATGACAGACGCTGTTGGATTTTCCCTATTTCGTACTTCTTGACCGGATCAAGTTGCTTTGTAGGGCTTTGTTTCTCTTCAGGTCCTTCATTTAAAGATTTGACCAGGGCTTCTACTTTCCTTACGCTGAGATCTTCAGCAATGGTTTTGTTGTAGATCGCAAGCTGCTTATCTATATCCTCAACGTTGATGATTGCCCTGGCATGACCCATGGATATTTTTTGATCTCTAAGTCCAGCCTGAATATCAGGTGGAAGTTTGAGCAGCCTTAGGTAATTGTTTACTGTAGTCCTGTTTTTGCCCACGCGGTCCCCTAGCTCTTCTTGCTTGAGGTTACACTCTGCCAAAAGCCTTTGGTAGGAATGAGCAATTTCAAGGGCGTTGAGGTTTTCCCTTTGGATGTTTTCAATCAATGCCATTTCCAGCATCTGCTGGTCATTGGCTGTCCTGACATAAGCCGGTATCTTTTCCAATCCGGCCAATTTGGAAGCCTGAAATCTTCTTTCACCTGAAATCAGCTGATATTCGCCTTCAGTGAGTTTACGGACTGTAATAGGCTGTATGATGCCCTGGACTTTAATAGACTCAGATAATTCCTGTAGGGCTTCTTTATCAAAATGTGTCCTAGGCTGAAAAGGGTTTACTTGAATTTCAGCTAAAGAAATTTCATAAATACCTGTACCAGAACTTGAAGGCAGCAATTCCTGAGGTTGTGTTTTTTGTGGACTATCTTCCAGCAAAGCACTGAGTCCTCTTCCTAATGCATTCTTCTTTGGTGTAGGTTTTTTATCAGCCATTTGAAGTGTTTCAGTTTAATTGTTCTTTGCCGTTTTTCACGGCGATTTCCTGTGCCAGATTGAGGTAGGCTACGGCACCTTTACCATCTGCGTCAAATGCGATCACAGGAAGCCCAAAACTGGGTGATTCACTCAACCGGACATTTCTAGGTATGATGGTTTCAAATACCAGATTTTTGAAGTGCATCTTCACTTCATCTACTACTTGATTAGACAACCTCAACCGTACATCGTACATCGTCAACAAAATCCCTTCGATTTCAAGGTCAGGATTAAGTCTGGTTTGGATGATTTTGATGGTGTTGAGTAGTTTTCCCAACCCTTCTAATGCAAAATATTCGCATTGGACAGGAATGATGACGGAGTTGGCAGCAGTAAGGGCATTGATGGTGATCAGACCCAAAGAAGGAGAACAGTCTATGATCACAAAATCATACTGTTCTTTGACAGCACCTATCACTGCCTTCATCTTTTCTTCTCTGTTTTCAAGGTTGATCATTTCAACCTCTGCGCCGACAAGATCGATATGGGAAGGAACCAAATCCAGATTTTCTATTTCTGTTTTTAAGATGATGGTGTTGATGTCAATGCCATCCACCATACATTCATAGATGCTTGTGCTGATTGTCTTAGGGTCGTGGCCTAGGCCTGAGGTGGTATTGGCCTGAGGATCAGCATCGATCACTAAGGTCTTGAATTCCAGCACTGCAAGACTTGCTGACAAGTTCATCGCGGTGGTGGTTTTTCCAACTCCCCCTTTTTGGTTGGCAATCGCAATTACTTTTCCCATGTAGTTTGTTCAAAGAGTAATAGTTTCTCCAATATTAAGCAAAATCAATTCTTTTCCGGCTTTCGAGGCTGCTTTTTTTACATCCTCCAAGTCTATTTCAATGTAAGGGAATGTGTCATAATGCATTCCAATTATCTTGTCTGTTCCTACAAAATCAGCAGCTTTGATTGCGTCTTGGATGCCCATCGTAAAGTTGTCTCCTATGGGTAAGACAGCGAAATCAATATCAAATTCTTCACCTATTAATTTCATGTCATAGGTCAAAGCAGTATCTCCTGCATAGTAAAAGCATCCTGATTCATGTTTGATGACGAAACCACCAGGATTACCACCAGGGCTTCCATCAGGCATGGTGCTGCTGTGGATGGCATTCACGTATTTGATGGTGCCAAATTTCAATTTTTTGTTTCCTCCATGGTTCATAGGATGGTAATTGGTTAAACCTTTTTTGGCAAACCATTCCGCAACTTCAAAGTTGCTTACAAGCATAGCTCCTGTATTGTTTGCTATAGTTTCTACATCCGCAACATGGTCAGCATGTCCATGGCTCAACAAGATATAATCTGCAGGTATTCCATCAATATTGACGGATTTGGCCAAAGGGTTTGGGCTGATATAAGGATCAAAAACAATGGAACTTCCCCCGATTTTGGCCAAAAAGGTGGAATGCCCATAAAAGGTCAATTGTATCATGGCTAATCTCTAAAGTTTGGTTTTGCTGCATACAAATATAGCCTTTTAATTTTTGCGGAAAATCAATTGTTTTCCACAGCGTATTGTGGATAGTTAACTGCTTACTCAGGACTTTCTCTTTTAATCATAAAAAAAGGTTGTAACCTGTTGGTACAACCTTTTTTTATGAAAACAAAACTTGATTAAATCAATTCTTTTTTTTGTTAGCTTCTGCTGCTTTCATTGCTTCTTCTAACTTTTGCTGGAATTTTGATTTTTTCTTGTTGCCGCTGTTCTTTTTAGTTTCTTCGATCTTCTGTCTGATTTTAGTGTCGTCCACAAACATCTTGATCAATGCCTGCTGCCCGAAGGTAACCATATTCGAGACAAAGTAGTAGAAACTCAATGCTGCCGGGAAGGAATTCAAAACGAACATAAACACCACTGGCATGATGTATCCGATGTTTTTCATTGGTCCTGTCTGTGCGGTCAACTGATTGTTGAAATGGGTATAGGCAATCTGGGACACCGTCATCAAGATCGTAAACAAGCTCACATGGGCGCCATAGAAAGGGATAGAAATCGGCAGATAAAATATCGCGTCATAGGTTGAAAGATCTTTTGCCCATAAGAAAGATTCTTGTCTCAATTCAATGGAGTTGGGGAAAAAGAAGAACATCGCAAACAGGAAAGGCATCTGCAGGACCATAGGAAGACATCCTGAAATAGGACTAACCCCAAGTTGCCCAAACAGCTTCATTTGCTCTTGTTGCATCTTTGTGGGATCATCTCCATATTTTTCCTTCAACTCATCAATTTCCGGCTTGATAACCCGCATTTTGGCCATGCCGATGTAGGACTTATAGGTAAGTGGGAACAAAAACAGCTTGATGATAAACACAATCAAGATGATGATCACACCATAATTGGAGATGTATTTCTCAAGGAACTGAAATAGGTTTACGATAATGTATTTGTTGACCCAGCTGACAAAGAAGTAGCCCATGTCCACATTTTTCTCAAATCCAGGGGTGACCTTCTTAAGAATATTGTAATTGTTTGGGCCGAAGTAATAGCTGAGGTTGGCCGTTCCGTTTTCCAAAGGAAGCACCAGGCTTGCTTTCATGTTTTTGATGGAAAGCGTGTCCTTTGGAGTCACTTGCTCCAAAACTCCAGAAGCAAATTGGTTGTCGGCTATGATGGCTGAGGTGAAAAACCTTTGGGAGAAACTTACCCATTTTACCGGGCTGTTCAGGTCAGCATTGTCCGAATCGGAAGTCAGACTCAGGTAATCATAAGTACCATCAACAGTATAGAAATTGGCATTCGTTTTTCTTCTGGACTCTTCAATATCTACTTCCTGTCTTACCAATTGGTCATCCCACTGGATGTTGATGTTATTGTCTTTGAGGTTCTGTGCAAATCCGTTGATTTTGATGGACTTGTTGACAATGAATTGCTCAGGGACAATGCTGTATGTACGGATAATGCTGTTGTTTCCAGATCTTGCTTCAAAAGTAACTATAGATCTTGTTTGTCCATCCACTACTTCTTCAGAAAGGGTAGGAGTGAAATAAAACTGGGACAATCCCATCGGACCTTTGTCTGTCTGAAGGATATATTCCAGATCCGAGTTTTCCCTACCTAATACTACCAGAGGTCTTTGATCCCATGTTTTGTATTCTTTCAACTCCACATTTACGATTTCTGCTCCTTTGGAAGAGAATGTGACTAGCATTTTGTCATTTTCCAGCGTGATTTCTTCGGCTTCTCCACGTGTAAGCGCGGCAAAGGCACCGAACTGGATTTGGGCACGTAAATCCTGCAAACTGTCAGCCTCTTCTACAGGAGAAGTTTCGCTTGGTGCAGTAGGACTTTCCAAAGTACTTACCGTAGTTGTCTGCTCCGTTTCCTGTATAGGTTCGGGGGACTGGGCAAAGAAAAAAGAATACACCAGTAATACTGCTGCGAAAAGGATCAATCCTGTCGCTTGATTTTTATCCATAAATTATACTTTAAAACTCCTCTTATTCAGGCATTTCCATGATGATTCACCCAAATCTGTTTGGGATTAAATTGTGGTAATGCCTTTTAAGCAGGCCAAAGGTAGCTTATTTTATTTTTTTATTATCTATTGTAGCTTTAATGAACCGAACAAATAACGGATGCGGGTTCAGAACCGTGCTTTTATATTCAGGATGAAATTGTGTCCCCAAAAACCATGGATGGTTTTGAAGCTCAATGATTTCCACTAGGTTGTTGTCAGGATTGATTCCAGAAGGGATCATTCCATTTTTTTCGAATTTATCCAGGTACTTGTTGTTGAATTCATACCTGTGCCGATGTCTCTCTTGGATTTTATTCTTCCCATAAGCAGAAGCTGCTTTGCTGCCTTTTTTAAGTTCACATGCATACGATCCGAGTCTCATGGTACCGCCCATTTGTTGGATATTCTTTTGGTTTTCCATCAAACCGATCACTGGATGTGCAGTATGCGGGTTCATCTCTGTACTGTTTGCATCTTCTAGGTTCAGTACATTTCTAGCAAATTCTATTACTGCCACCTGCATTCCTAAGCAGATGCCAAAGAATGGGATGTTATTTTCCCTGACATAGCGTACAGCTTCAATTTTTCCTTCCAGTCCCCGCTCTCCGAAACCTGGTGCTACAAGTACGCCATCTAAATCCTCTAATTTTTTAAAAACATTGTCAGGATGAAGTTCTTCAGAAGAGATCAATTTAAGATTGACCTTGCATTCAGATGCTGCGCCTGCATGGATAAATGCCTCAATAATGGATTTGTATGCATCAGGAAGAGAAACGTATTTACCAATTAGTCCAATATTGACTTCTTGGGTAGGGTTTTTCAGTTTTCCCAAAAATCCTTTCCATTGTTCCAGATCAGTATTGGTTTTGGATGTGAGCTTCAACTTGCTCATTACTCTTTCATCAAGCTTTTCTTTTTTCATCAAAAGCGGCACATCGTAAATTGTTTCAGCATCCATTGCTTCAATGACACAATTGAGCTGTACGTTACAGAAGAGGGCAAGTTTCTTTTTGACTTCTTGGGGGAGTGGGTATTCGGTACGGCAGACAAGTATGTCCGGTTGTATACCTGCTTCCAGCAATTGTTTGACAGAATGCTGAGTAGGCTTGGTTTTCAGTTCTTTGGCTGCAGAGAGATATGGGATCAAGGTCAGATGGACGACCAGCATGTTATTGGGGCCGATATCCCATTTGGCTTGACGTACAGCTTCTATAAATGGTAGAGACTCAATATCTCCTACACAACCCCCGATTTCAGTGATGACTACATCATATTTGCCATCTTCACCGAGTTTGAAGAAATTCCTCTTGATCTCATCTGTGATGTGCGGAATGACCTGAACGGTTTTTCCCAGATATTCGCCTTTTCTTTCTTTGGTGATGACGTTGTTGTAAATTCTTCCAGTAGTGACATTGTTCGCTTGGGATGTCGGCGTATTCAGAAATCGCTCATAATGCCCAAGATCAAGGTCCGTTTCTGCCCCATCTTCAGTCACATAGCATTCACCATGTTCATAAGGGTTAAGGGTTCCCGGATCAATGTTCAGATAAGGGTCGAATTTTTGGATGGTTACAGTAAAACCCTTTGCCTGAAGCAATTTGGCTAAGGATGCAGCAATGATACCTTTACCTAGGGAAGAGGTAACACCTCCTGTGATGAAAATGTACTTGGTGGATGAGGCCATAAGAATGGTGGAAGCTCGTTTTGTTTTGATTCTTATGGGATTCAAAATTAGGTAAAAATTTTGGATTGGCTGCGGTTTGAATTGCTGAATTTTCTCTTAAAGGACCGACTTTCAAATGTGATTTTTTTTATAATCTGAATCACCATTATATAATCCAGATGGATATTAACCAACTTAAATTGCGGCGCCTTGGTGCGAAGGGCCTCATTAATCCTCTCATTATGGTTGAGTGCCATATTTTTTTATATGGAATAATCTTATTATAGGGTGGAGCGCCAGAGCCATTTCGCTTGACCATTTGTCAAATTAGGCTTGAAAAGAAATTCATTATAGTCGAAATTGATCCATTCTTTCTTTGATTCCTATGAAAAAACTCTTCTTTTTGCCTCTATTGAGCTTAATATTTTCCTGCTCTCAATCCAAAATTCAATCAACTGCTGAGGATTGGCAACAGCTTTTTAATGGGAAGAACCTTGATGGGTGGGTCGCCAAGTTCCACGGCCATGAAGTAGGGGACAATTACGCGGAGACATTTGCTGTAAGGGATGGAGAGATCCTAGTCAACTATGATGGCTATGAATCATTTGATGAAAGATATGGGCATCTTTTTTACCACAAGCCTTTTTCTTCCTTTCACCTCAAATTCACCTATAGATTTACTGACCAATGGATGCAGGATGCGCCCAACTATACTTATCGCAACAGTGGTATCATGTTCCATTCTCAGGATCCTCATACCATCCTTAAAAATCAGGATTGGCCAATTTCGGTTGAATACCAAATCTTGGCAGAGGAGGAAGCTGGTAAACCAAGACCCACTGCCAATGTTTGTACTCCTGGGACAGAAGTATTTTTCAATGGAGAAATGGATCCCAGACACTGCATCAACTCCACTTCTAAGACATATCCTTGGGACCAATGGCTGACTGGAGAACTCATTGTCTATGGTGACTCTTTGGTCATTCATCTAATTGAAGGGGATACTGTTTTGATTTATACCAAACCGCAAATTGGAGGGGATGTTGCAAATCGATTTGACCCTGCTTACAAAAAAGATGGTCAAATGCTAAAATCTGGCTTTATCGCCTTGCAGGCAGAAGGTCAAGGTATTGCCTTTAAGGATATTTGGATTCGGGAACTACAGAACCAATAACACAACTTCAAATCAAACCAACAGGAAATTATAGAGTCATTGCCTTCTGTAATACGTTGGAATATTTTGTTTTTGCTTGTTGAGCGACAATCACTTCAACCGCCAATCATCATTTTGATGTCTCATATTTTAACCCTTTGCTTGATTGCTGATTGTCACTTTTGGTTATAAAATGGACCCAAGCCAAAATCAGCAACAATTCAGCAACAGCGTCAGCCAGATAGATTGCAGGGATGACCCCTTTTAAATAAAAAACAACATCAATAAGCATCAATCCCAAAGCTGCAGATAAGCCAAGGACCTTTGTAGGTAAATGGTGGCTTTTGGTTCTTGCAGCAGCAAGCAAGGACAAACCGACTGCGATAATCATCACACCAACGGTCTGTACTAGCCAAATGTCATTTTTGGGACCTGTCACTGCCATGAAACTTTCTATGTGCAGAATTGGCCATACCCCAGTCAGCAGATAGTAAACACTCTGACCATATAGCAACCAAAGGATTAGCTTATTATGTCTCATCTTTTCCATCATGGCCAATACCCTGCCAACCCATCTTAGGTTGTTTTATGTTCCAGGATTGAGTGCGGAATGAATAGCCTTTGGATTTCTTCCTGAATTCATCTGTGGTAAATACTTAAAAGGAAATCTTGGATTTTTTGCTTTACTGGAGCAACAGAGATTGACCCTTCTGTTCGTATTCGATTCCCCAACTGTGGTGCTTCAACATAAAATTGTGCAGTTCAAATGGCCTATGTGGATAATTATCATCACATCCTGTTTTCCTCTTGATTTTGTATAGCATGTATTGAGTTAAATAGCCCATATCTGTCCTTTATTCTTGCTACACCTGCTCCTGGGGTATGGATATTGAAAGATCCACTATAACCATAATTCAAATTTTAACTATTTTAAGCTAATATCTTATGTTTTACCACGATGGAGGAAAACTTCAATTTGAAGTTAAAGTCGATAAACCAAATCCAGTTTTTGCTAATGCCTTACAACAGGCTATAGGTGGAATCCAAGGAGAAATCAGGGTCTGCCTGCAATATTTATTTCAAGCATGGGGAGCCAGAGGCCCGAAAAAGTACAGGGACATGCTGCTAGAGACCGGCACAGAGGAAATGGGACATATTGAAATGTTATCAACAGCTGTTGCACTCAATCTCGAAGGAGCACCTGGTTCTATGCAGGAAGCAGCAGCAAAAGATCCTATCATCCACGCAGCAATGGGTGGGATGAATATTCAGCATGCGATCACAAGCTGTATGGCTGCCATGCCTGTTGATGCAAGTGGTGTCCCTTTCAATTGTAGCCATGTCTACGCCAGTGGCAATGTGGCAGCTGATATGCTCTCCAATGTAATGGCGGAAAGCACGGGAAGAATGCTCGCTGTACAGCTTTACAAAATGACAGATGACCAAGGAATGAAGGATATGCTGAGCTTCTTGATAGCTAGGGATACCATGCACCAAAACCAATGGCTAGCGGCATGGGAAGAACTTGGTGGCAGGAACAACCATCCTATTCCCAATAATTTTGATCAATCCGTTGAACCTGAGGATTACAATTATACCTTTTACACTTTCAATATCGATCCTTCAGCCAAAGGACCACAAGGTAACTGGTCTTCAGGTGAAAGTTTTGACGGTAAAGGTCAATTTAGCCAAAAACCGATGACGCCTGTAGGTGGAGTGCCTGACTTAGGTAAGGCAAGCCCTAAAGCTCCTGTCCAAAAAGAACAAGAGGGTGGTTCAGGTATCATTGACAAAGTAATGGGCTCCTTGTAATTTTCAAACTACATGAAGTATAGAGCTGTTGATTAGAAACGACAGCTCTATATTTTTAGTGGAGTTTATGAATTCTCAAACGGCTCCGGTCATCCTTTCGTAGAGTTTTTGTTCAATCCCACCATCTGAATTTTTAAAATTTATTGAAAGATGACCTTTCACTCTTGTATTATCGACAACAGATGGAGTTAGGAGTAAGATCAAATAGGTGCCGATCACCTTAGTCAGGAAAAATTGCATCCAGGAAGTTTCTAGGCCTGCACTCTCTTGCATGAAAAAATCTTTGGGGTTTTCTAAAAAACTGTTTTTGCTATCCATCAAGCTTTCTGCAGAATCAAAAAATTCCCTAAGAGGCTGTATCACTGGGCCACTTGCCAGAATACCCCCAAAAAGAATGTTCTCTCCAGGCATGCTCCTTTTTTTGTAACTTCCTTCATATCTGGAGAGGTTGGGGTCTATATCTTTAAAATACACCTTGGCCATTTGGCTGAAGTTTGCAAAATCTATAACATTTTTCTTCCCCCAATGAGCTTTAAGCAAATCCATCCAAAGTTTTGCATAATGGGTCTGACGCAACGATATGTTTTGCCGGATGGGATAATCTTTTCTATAAGGCATGGCCCGGCCTAATGCTTGTGCGAGTATGGGAAGGTGCCGTTCTGGCTGTTGCAGCAGGTTGTGCCAAGCTTCATTTACTTCTTGAAGTTTTACATCCAAAAAAAGATTTACTGCTATTTGCTTTGCTTGCTTTTGCACCAATTCTGCCCATAACTCTTCGGAGATAGCTTCAAATTGATATTCTGGGATCAACAGCCATGCCTGGGCTGCATCTAGCAAAGTGTCAAAATTTTCTTTACCCTGCCGCAGGTGTTTCATACGAAACTGAATACCGATTTGGATCTCGTGTGAAAAAGGTCCCCATGGTGGCGTAGGCTGAAAAGCAGGTGTATTAGCTGACCATACGCCATGCCAAGAGGTGCTGTTTCCTCCTAGCAAACCAGTTTCCTGATAATTGAACTTCCGATAATAGCTCCATTTGGAGTGCCTGTACTGATCCTGCTCTTGGACTTCTTGAAAATCAGAACTCTGCTGGAATCCGATCTGGAATTTCCCTAATCCCAGTATCAATTTCCATTCTTTGATTAAGTTGAGCTTTTTTTCATGGAGGAAACTGATGATTTCAACATCTTCCAATTTTCCCTCCCATAATTTTCCTACTTCAAATCGGAGCAATTGGGGATGTAATTTTTCCAAAGCGGCAGCAGTCAAATTGGCTTCTAAGATTGAATTTTTTGCCTCAATTCTTTTGTAGGTATAACTGAAATTTAGGGCCAACTGACTTTTTGCCCTTTCCAATACGTTGCTTTCCAGTTCATGTTCGAATGCTTCAATTTTTTGATGTAGTTGCAAAATGGGACTTTGGACAAGTTCAAGCCCCATTTTAGCTATCACTGCTTCTAAAATTTCCAATAATTTAGGATGGGCTTCATGCAAGGGAGTACGTAATTCGGCCATTTCTTTGATCCTTTGCTTAAGTTCTGGAACCAATTGTTTTGGTTGTCCAAAAAGTGAGGCAAGCAGTTCATCCCTGAGATCAAGGATCTCTTCGGTAATGATTTCCGGATTTCTAAATGCTATCTGAATCCCACTCTGGATTTTTCCGCTTAAAAACTGCTGATTGGATTTATTGATTCCAAAGCGGTATTTATCTTCATCTGATCTATAAAACCACAACTTAAAGGTGTCGGTCACAGTTACATTGATCTCAAAACTTCCTCCTCGGCTCACACTGATACCCATCAAGTCACCGTTTTGCACCAACCTGTTTAATAAAGGCAAGGTAGTAGCTACAAGATCAAATTTGCTGAATTTCAGCGTCAGACCCATTTGAGCCTGGCTTTCAAATCCTGTAACGGTTCCGATAGACATGGCCTGTAAAGCATCCAGACTCATTGCATTGGGTAATCTTTTTAGATCTTTTTGTATCGCATCTAAAAGCTTTTCATTTGGTTGTTGGTGTAAAAAGTATGCAAAATGTCGCAATTTTGATCCTGCTGAAATTCCAATGGTGAAGGGGCTGAATTTTTTCTCCAGACCCTTATCTATACTGAGGGTAAAACCATATTTGAGAATATATTTATTTTCAACTTCATGTGGATTAGCTTCATTGAAATGCGCAATGATACCATCAGGGTCATTTTGGATTTGTCCAAGTTGAAAGAGGTTCACCTGAATCCCCGTTTCGTAGTCAAGCTGAAATGGCAATTTTTCGGTTTTAAGCAGTAAACCTATTTCGAAACCTTTAAAGGGAAGCGCAATTGCTGAGAGAAGGGCTTCATCCTGAAGCGTGATATCAGGTTTTACTTTAAGCTCAAGCAAAAAATCACCTAGCTTCCCAAGAATTTCTACTTTATCCATGATTGTATCTTTACTTTTTCATCATTCTTAAATATTGCTGCATCTCAATGAACACTTACTTAAAAAAACAGATAGCTAGGCCTTCTTTCCCAGATATCCACGTCTCATTAGGAGCATAATAAGCTGAATTTTAAAGGCAACACGAATGCTCACCCCAAATTCCGAGCCTTATTATTTGAATTCCATAGCTTAGCTATCGATTATCTCTTTTATTTTTGTCAAAAAAAAGTCTGTGGAAGCTAAAGAAATTGTTAAAACATTAAAGGAAAAGGGCAGGGTTAAGGTCAGAGAAGGTAGTGGTGTGGTTTTGGAATTGATTGCCTTATCAAATTGGAATCCTGAAGTTGATAGTGAGGATGGTGTTTTTCTATTGTTCGATATTTTTCAGATTCGTACTATTAGTGAGCAGTTTTCGGAAGTTTCTTTGGATATTGTAGAGTATGCAAGCAAACCTACAATTTACCATACTATTGCTGGAAGGTTAATGAAACAAGGTCCTGTGGTGAACGGACAGTTAAAGTTCGCGTTAATCAAAAAGGATGAATGGAACAGGATGCTTTTTGCCTATGGTCAACCTGTGGTATTACAATATTCAGCAGTTTCAGCTCCCGATTATACAACAGATGTTTTCTTTCCTTTGCTTAGCGCAGGTTTGAAAGAAATGTTTTTGAGCCCGGATGGGGATGTCAAAATTATTAAAGGATGAACTTCAAAGAAAGTTTAGCAAAACAAGAAATATTCGCTAGAGTAGGCCGTATAGCAGATCAAATGGGACTTGAAACCTATGTGGTAGGTGGTTATGTGCGTGATTTGGTATTGGGTAGACCTAGCAAAGACATAGATTTTGTATGTGTTGGAAGCGGAATCTCCTTGGCTGAAAAAGTGGCCTCAAGTTTTGACCACCATGTTCCATTATCAGTATTCAAAAATTTCGGGACCGCAAATATCCGGTTGGATGACTGGGAAGTGGAATTCGTAGGAGCAAGAAAGGAATCTTACCGATCGGACTCACGAAAACCACTGGTGGAAGACGGAACACTTGCAGAGGATCAGCTTCGAAGGGATTTCAGCATCAATGCTATGGCCATTTCAGTGAATCAAGCTGATTTTGGTAATCTGATCGATCCTTTTGATGGTATGAAGGATATCAAGAGAAAGATAATCAGGACCCCTACAGATCCGATGGTAACCTTTACTGACGACCCTTTGCGGATGATGCGTGCGGTGAGGTTTGCTTCCCAACTTAAATTTGATATAGATCCCGATACCTTTGATGGAATTATGGCCTGTGCTTCTAGGCTGAGTATCATCTCCGGTGAAAGAATTATTGAAGAGTTGAACAAGATCATCTTATCTGAAAAACCGTCATATGGATTTAAACTACTGTTTGTCAGCAAGCTATTGCATCAGTTTTTTCCGGAAATGGTTGAACTACAAGGGGTGGATTCAGTGGGGGATAAATCTCACAAGGATAACTTTTACCATACCTTACAGGTACTTGATAATATCTCTGAGGTGACCGATGACTTATGGCTTCGGTGGGCGGCAATTATGCATGACATTGCCAAGCCGGCCACCAAGCGTTTTAATGAAAAGGTAGGTTGGACTTTTCACGGTCATGAAGACAAAGGAGCAAGGATGACACCCGGGATATTTAAGAGATTAAAACTGCCTTTGGATGAGCGGATGAAGTACGTACAGAAACTCGTCCGGCTACACTTGAGACCTATAGCTCTGGTAAGTGATAAAGTAACTGATTCAGCTGTTAGAAGATTGCTTTTTGATGCAGGAGACGATGTGGATGACCTTATGAAACTTTGCAGGGCAGACATCACCTCCAAAAACAACAATAAAGTGCAGCGGTTTCTTTCCAATTTTGATAAGGTGGAAAGAAAAATCGTGGAAGTGGAGGAAATGGATCATGTGCGCAACTTCCAACCACCTGTGTCCGGCGAGGAAATTATGTCGCTTTTTGGATTGGAACCTTCTAGAATCGTAGGGGATCTTAAGGAAGAAATAAAAGAAGCCATTTTAGAAGGACAAATTCAAAATAATAAAGCGGAAGCTATGAACTTATTATATAAATTAGCCGCTGCAAAAAACCTAAAAATCCAAAACAATAATTGAATATGTTGAGAAAACTCCCGCTGGCATGTATGCTTTTTTTTCTAGCTACTGCCGCAATTGCCCAGCAAGAACCTGCGTCAGGGGAAGCCGAATCGCTTCGCAGGCGCAATCAGGCTGATGAGAGAATATATCAAATGGCTTTAAAATACAATGATATTGAAGTAGCTAAAGTGAAGTTGTTTGACTTGATCGAAAGAAATCCAACAAACTTGCGCTATGCTGAATTGCTAACTAGCCTATATTTTGAAATCAACCAATTTACGTCTGCTGCAATCTCTGCAATGGATGTGTTGGAAAAAAATGACAAAAATACTGTAGCTCTTGAAATTGCTGCATATTCATTAGAGCAGCTAGGTGCATTGGACAGGGCTTTGCCTTACTTTGAAAGTCATTACCTCCTGACCAACAATCTATTCAGTCTTTATAAAACTGCTTACATGCAGTACTCGCTCAATAGGGGGGAAGAAGCATTGAATTCGATCAATATGTTGGTTAAAAACAACAAATCCACTGAGCAAAAACTAGGCTTTCCGAAGCGGGATGAAAGTACGCAGGAGATTTCAATGAAAGCAGCAGCTTTGAACTTAAAGGGGATGTTGTATTTAGATCAGAAAAATAAAGAAGAAGCAAGAACAGCTTTTCAGCAGGCATTAGAGTTGCATCCTGATTTCGAACTTGCTCAAGACAACCTTAAAAATGCTCAAAAACTTTAGGTTTGATCTTGAATCATAAAAAAAACCGTGGGACTTTACCACGGTTTTTTTGTTTCTAGGGTTTTCTTTGTCATTTAATCAATTTGTCTACATCATCTTGATGTCAGAGATTTGAATAAAGTCAGGAGCGAATAGGTGTTATACCAAGTGATTGGTAAAATGACTCTTGGTACAGCAATATTTTTTGAGGAGCGCTTGAAGTGCTACAGTGATGGTACAAATGATATTGAACCAAGGGGCTTGAATTTAAGCTTCAGGAAGCTTTTAAGGCTTTAAGAAGAATCGCATCTTCTGTTTTCCTACACTACCTAGGCCAACATAGAACTTAATCGCCTGAACGTTGAATTCAGGAGTCTGCCATTGAATATTCACGCACTTATTTTCTTTCGCTATTTGTCGGATTTTGCGCATGATTTCCGCTCCTATTCCTTTGCCTCTACAGGATTCGTTGAGAAACAGACAGTCCATGTATAAAAAGGGGGCTGCATCCCAGGTTGAAAAATCAAAGGTGTAAGTAGTAAAACCCTCAACTTTACCGTTTATTTCAACCATCCAGCAGTTCAATTTTTTGGTATTGAAGATTGCTTCTTTCAAACCTTCCAGTTTTCCTTCCGGACTGTATTCTGCCTTTTCATGCATGGCATGTGCTTCACAAAGTTTGATGAGTTCAGGAAGGTCTTTTTCTTCGCAGGGTCTAATGATGTAATCCATATGGTGTTGTAAGTAATGCTGATGGGAAATTGATCAAAAAAATCCAAATGAGGAATATTTATCATCAAAACTTTCCTTTCATCGGTTTATTAACCTGTAGACACGGTGGATATTTTCATATAATCGTTATTTTGGAATTGACCTTTTATGTAAAACATCTTTACTAGTCATTCAGTTGAATAAAATACAGGATCTTTGGAATGAATTCTGCTTCTTTTATCATACCTCATAACTTACCAGAAGGATCAGACCAAGGTAGCCTGTGGTTTTTAAAATTAATTTTACTAGAATAATTTTATTTTCAATCTAAAATTCCGCTATATCAAAAAGCTGCTTCTAAAGATTTTAAAGATCGTCGGGATCGTTTTAGGTTCAGTCATCATTTTGTTGGCTTTGGCCTTGCTTTTTGTTAGAAGTCCGTGGGGTCAAAACGTCATTGTCAACAAAGCAACATCCTATGTGTCCAACAAAACGGGTACTGTGGTGGCAATTGAGCGGCTTTTTGTAACTTTTTCAGGAAATCTTTTTTTGGAAGGACTTTATCTGGAAGACGAACAAGGTGATACACTTGTTTACTCAAGGTCCTTAGAAACTGGCGTGGCTGTATGGCCTTTGATCAGGCAAGGAGATATAGATATTACCAAGATTGAATGGGAGGGATTGCGTGCCAATGTCAAACGTGACAGCATTTCCCAGGAATTCAACTTTCAATTTTTGATTGATGCCTTTATTGATCCTAATACAGAAGTGAAGGCTGATGAGAACAACGATGTTGCTGCAGATACCACTTCTACTCAAATTGTCCTAGGGCCCATATCCGTCACAGATATATCATTGAGTTATGATGATCAGGTCATGGGAATCGTAACTACGGCTAAGTGGCAGAATCTGGAACTGGACTTTGATGTTTTTGATCTCGACAGGATGAATTTTTCCATTGATCATTTTGCATTTTCGGGTGCAGCCGTAGATTACTTTCAATACAAACCTTTTGAACCTTCTGAAGATCAGCCGGATTCAGAAATGGCCATGCCGCTTATTGTTTTGGAAAACTTCGAATTGGGTGATATCTCGATCCGTTACCAATCTCTACCAGATGGTATGTTGGCAGAAGTTAAGCTGGGGGAGGTACTTCTCTCTTTACCTGAGGCTGATCTTCATGCCAATCGTATCATGTTGGAATCCTTTGTTCTAAGGGATTCGGACATCTCCCTGACTATCGAAACGACTGTTGAAGCTATAGATTCATTACCACAGGAGACTGCCGGATTTTCCTGGCCTGATTGGATTGTTGAGGTAGGGAGTATTCAACTTGAAAACAATAGGATAGCCTATTTCACATCCAATGACCCACAGCCTGTTTCTGGATTTGATCCGGATGCACTGGTGATCGAACAGTTTGACCTTGGGGCGCATAGCATCTTCCTCAAAGACCAAAGGGCAGGAGCTGTGGTAGACCATGTGCGCTTCACCGAGCGAAGTGGTTTTGCGCTGGAGGAAGTTTACCTGAAGCTGACAGCGGATGATCAGCAGCTGAATGTTTCTGATTTTCAAATCAGGACTTCTGGATCTGCTTTGGAGGCAAAGCTTACGTTAAATTATCCTTCCTTAACTGCTTTAATGGAAGACCCTATGACAGCTGGATTTGAGTTGAATCTTCTTGGCATGGAGACAGATCTTTCGGATGCATTGATTTTTTCCCCAGAACTAGCCCAAATGGATTATTTTGGGGAGTTGCGCCGAAATGGAATCTCTGCTTCAGGAACCATCTCGGGTAATGTAGACGAAGTTGAAATCCGCAATCTGACCGTTAATTATGGTAGAAATACAGCCTTGGTCAGTCAATCAGCCATGATCCGAAATCCTCTGGACATGGATAGACTTTATGTCAATATTCCGGAAATAGTTTTCAGTAGCCAAAGGAATGCATTGCAGCCATTGGTTTCAGATTTGGGGTATCAGCTTCCGGAGACTATCAAGCTTGAGCTCTCCGCGTTGGGCTCCATGCAGGATATGCTTGCCAAATTGGATCTGACTACGCCCGACGGGATAATGGGATTGGATGCCAAAGTCAAAAAGGATAGCATTTACAGATTTGAGACGCGTCTTGGCCTAGTGGACCTTGAAGTTGGCAAGTTTCTGGATCTTCCACAGCTTGCTCCAGTGACCATGTATGCGGATCTGATGGGAATAGGGTCTAATCTGGATAATCTCAATGCCAATCTTGCAGTGAGATTTGATCAATTGGAATGGGATGATTATGATTACTCCCCTTTGCGGATAGATATTGATGCAGAGGATCAATTGGCAAAAATCAGGGCTGGTTTTGTGGATACCAATTTGGATTTTGAGCTTTTTGTTGATGCCAGTTTGGATACTTTAAATCCGGAGTATGTCATGCATCTGGACTTGAACAGGCTAAGAACCAGGAATTTGGGTTTGACTGCACAGGATATAGTTGCCAGGATGAAAGTTGATGGCACCTTGGTGGGTGAGTTTGACGATTTCAAAACAGAGGTTAGCATAGAAGAAGGCTCTCTTTTCCTAGAAGGTGCGTCATATCCTTTAGGAAGAGTCGTTTTACAGGCAGAACTTGCTCCGGAAATGGCCAGTATGAAGATTTCTTCAGATTTTTTGAATGGTTCTTTTATCAGTAATGCCTCTGTGGAGGACTTGACAGCCTCTGTTCAGGAATATTTTGCCAGGCTTGTTGAAGATCAGGAGATTGAATCAGGCACAGGTAAGCCGCTGATTGCTAAGGCTAATTTCATCTTTAACCCCACCCCGGTCATTGATCAGCTTCTGGTGAATCAATTGGATGAATTGGATACAGTTTCTCTAGACTTCGAGTACCTTTCCAATCCCGCTAATTTATCTGGCAGGTTATTTATTCCTTCAGCTAGGTACGGGGCTGTGGAAATTGACACCTTGCTCCTTTCATTTTTGGGAGATGAGGATCATGTTGATTTTCAGTTTGGTTTCAACTCCTTGGTTGCTGGTCCAGTAGATATGACCAACACAAACATTTCTGGTGTGTTTGAAAACAAGGAGCTTGACATCATTTTTAATTCAG
Organism: Cyclobacteriaceae bacterium; assembly: GCA_036782195.1. Lineage (GTDB taxonomy): Bacteria > Bacteroidota > Bacteroidia > Cytophagales > Cyclobacteriaceae > DAIPZN01. The sequence goes on from DAIPZN010000003.1 coordinate 59,698, forward strand.
AAAATGGTGATAGGGAACTTGTCAATTTGGAGACAAGATTTAGGTGGGATGGAGATAGTTTATTCATGCATGTATTCCCAGAAAATCTTGTATTGAATGGCCAATCTTGGGAGATACCTCAGACCAATAGGCTGATTTATTATCCAGGATTATTTGCGGCTAGGGATTTTTCACTTTCCCGAAACAATCAGCGCGTGTCCCTTAGCAGTAATTTTGAAACTGTAGCACCTGAACATTTCGGAATATCATTTGAAGATTTCAATCTGCTCACCTTAACCGAATTTATCAATCCTGAAACGCCTATATTAAAAGGAATCATCAATGGAGATTTTGTAATGGAAAATCCATTTGGGGCAATAGGCTTAGATGCAGACCTCAACATCAGAAATATGGAGCTTATGGATATTCCTTTAGGTACCCTTTCACTTCTGGCTGCAGCAAGTACCTTGAATGAATATGATTTTATGCTGACGTTGCGAGAGGGTGATATTCATGCTGATCTAGGGGGAAGCTTCCTTGCTGATTCCATAAGCTCCAATCTCGATCTCAACCTGAATATCAAATCACTTCAATCCGGACTTTTGGAAAAAGTTGCAGGTGATATGATAGGAGATACTAGAGGGTATCTTTCAGGTTCTATAAAAGTTGATGGTACAGTACAGGAACCTGTATACAATGGGGAACTGCGTTTTCACGATGCAGCATTTTTAATCAGGGACCTCAATACCAGATTTGCATTTCCAGATGAAGTGATCCGGATCAATAATGACGCAATAGTTTTTCGGGATTTCACCATAAGGGATGAAAACAGCAATAATTTCCAGGTCAATGGGAGGATAATCACAGAAGATATCACAGACATCAATTTGGACCTAAGAATGCGAGGAGAGAACTTCCAAGTGCTCAATTCAACTAGAGAAGACAATGACCTGTATTTTGGTAAGGCCAATATCAACATGAACATGGATGTTACAGGCAGTGTCTTTTTGCCTGATATCAATGTGAGGTTGAGGGTAAATAGAGGTACAGATATCACCTTTATTGTGCCGGAAGATCAGCTGGAGTTGATTGAAAGAACAGGTGTAGTACTTATGGTCAACCATCAGGATCCATTTGATATCATGTATAAGCGGAATGGTGAGTCAGAGGCAACAGGGGTACAGGGCTTTGATGTTAGGGCCCAACTTCTGATTGATCCGCAGGCCGTATTTAATGTTATAGTGGACGAAAGGACTGGAGACAATCTTCGCATACAGGGAGAAGCTGACTTAAATATGCTAATGGATCCCAATGGCAACATTTCCTTGTCCGGTAAATATGAAGTTAAATCAGGCCATTATGAGTTGAATCTATTTGGATTGGTCAACAGAAGGTTTGAAATGGCTGAAGGCAGTACAGTCAATTGGAATGGTGATCCAATGGATGCCAGTTTGGATTTCACGGCTATATATAATGTCAAAACATCACCAGGTGAATTGATGCAGGCTCAGGTAAGTGGCACCGATACTGAAACACGGGCACAGTATAGGCAAGCATTACCGTTTTTGGTTTATCTGAACATTGATGGAGAGCTGCTTAGCCCAGTCATTTCTTTTGAATTGGATATGCCCGAGCAGGAAAGAGGTGCTTTAGGGGGTAGTGTTTACAGCATGATTCAGCAGGTCAATGAACAGGAGGATGAAGTGACAAAGCAAGTGTTTTCTTTATTGGTACTCAACCAGTTTTTCCCAATGCTTGGTAACGATGGCTCTTCTGGCGGTACTGTCAATATCGCCCGATCCAGCGTTAGTCAGCTCCTTTCCACACAGATGAATGCATTATCTGACAGGCTCTTTGGCGGTAGTGGATTTTCGGTAGATTTTGATTTGGATAGTTATACGGCATTTGAATCTGGTGCTGCTGAGGACCGTACCCAGTTGAATGTTGCTGCAAGGCAGCGCTTAATGGATGATAGGATCATCATATCAGTAGGTGGACAAGTAGATGTGGAAGGAAGTCCAAATCAGCAACAACCTAATCAAGGTGATAATCTCTTTGGTGATGTAAGCGTAGAATACCTAATAGATACAGAGGGTCAATGGAGAGCAAGAGCCTATAGAAGAAATACCTTTGAAAGTGTAATTGATGGGCAATTGATCGTCACTGGACTTGCTTTTATATTCAATAAAGAATTTAATGCTTTTAGAGAACTTTGGAGAAGTGCAGCAGTGAGAAGACAGGAGAGGAGGGATTCACGTGGCAATCAGGATTCTGATGAATTTGATTCTCCTGATATTAATCCTTTGCCCAAAGAAGAAGAATGATCAACATGCTAAAAATAAAATGGTTATTGGTGTTGATTCCCATGCTCATGTTTTCGTGTGGGGTCAAAAAATTTATACCAGAAGGTGAAAAACTGTACACCGGAGCTAATCTTCGGCTTGACTCTGACTTACCTAATGATGATATATCGGAATTGGAAAATGAACTTGAACCGCTGATTAGACCTGAGCCAAATAGTTCTTTTTTAGGTGTAAGGTTTAATTTGTGGGCATTTTACAAAGGACAGCAGGAGAGGCCTGGGTTTATCAACAGATTTTTGGCCAAAAGATTTGGTGAGGAACCTGTCTACCTCAGTGATGTGAATCCGGAGCGGACCACGACCATATTAGTGAATAGGCTTGAAAATAAAGGTTATTTCTATGCGAGGGACAGTTTTTATGTTGATGAGTCAGCCAAATTTGCCAGTGTAGACTATACTCTGAGATTCGGGGAGCCCTATAGATTGGAAAAATACCAAGTTATTGAAGATACTACCGCGGTCATGAAAGCGATCCTCACTGGGTTTGAAGAGACGCTATTAGAGAAAGGCCATAGATTCAATTTGGATGATTTTAAAGCCGAAAGAGTACGATTGAATCTATTGCTTAAGGAAAAAGGGTATTATAATTTCAATCCAGACCTTTTGATTTTTGAAGCAGATACCAATCAGTATGAAGATAGAAGATTTGATTTATATCTTAGGTTAAAATCCAATACTCCTGAAAGGGCAATTCATCCTTATGTCATTGAGGGCATCGACATGTTTCCAAATTATTCTGTTAGAGGCAGAAGCAATTTGTCGGATACAGTAAGCATTGAAGGAATCAGGATTATTCAGGGTGTAGAAGAAGTTTTTAAACCTGAATTATTACAACAATATGTTTTGTTCAGGCCTGGCAGTCTTTATAATCCGGAGGTGTCTAGATTGACTAGCAACAGACTTTCTTCAATCGGCAATTTCAGATATGTCAATATACAGTTTACTGAAAAGGATACTGTACTCAATGAAGATGGAACCTATCCGCTTCGCGCGGAAATTTTATTATCTCCATTAAACAAACGTGCACTTCGGGCCGAACTCCAGGCAGTGACCAAATCCAATAACTTTGTAGGTCCTGCTTTGATTTTGAATTACCGAAACAGGAATTTATTCCACGGAGGGGAAGTCTTCTCCCTTACAGGTAAGATTGGATATGAACAGCAGCTGGCTGCAGGAAATAGACAAGGTTTGCAATCAATTGAGCTTGGCTTGCAAGGGGATTTGGTTTTTCCGAGAGTGTTGTTCCCTGTACCTGTGATGAATAGATTTCAATACGCAATTCCCAAAACCAAAGTCAGCTTGGGATTTGAGTACCAGAACAGGACTGACTTGTATTTACTAAATTCATATAATACCTCATTTGGCTATTTGTGGAATGTCAACCGGTATGCGTATCATGAGTTTAACCCCATCAGTATCAGTGTAGTCAATTTGGCCCGCACCACACCCACATTTGACGAAATCCTAGATGCCAATCCTTTTTTGAGGAGAAGTTTTGAACAACAGTTTATTTTTGGACTCAATTACACCTTCAATTACAACCAATTGGTGGATGTGGAGAGGAAAAATGCCTTCTTTCTCGGAACAACATTTGACATTTCGGGCAATATGTTGAAAGGGATCAATACCCTATTCAATAGCCGTAACCCAGAAAGAATCTTTGGACTTGAATATGCGCAATATGTGAGGGGAGAAGTAGACTTACGCTTTTACCATAAATTCACCCAAGAAGTACAGTGGGTGAACAGACTTTTTGTAGGAGGAGGAGTCCCTTTGGGTAATTCGGTGTCATTGCCTTTCGTAAAACAGTTTTTCTCGGGTGGTCCAAGGAGTGTAAGGTCATTTCGAATCCGATCTTTGGGGCCGGGTAATTATGTTTCTGATCAATTTGGCATCGGTGGGTTTTTTGACCAGGCAGGGGATATCAGGTTGGAGGGCAATACTGAATTTCGGTTTCCATTCAACAAGTACGTGAAGGGAGCTGTTTTTGCTGATGCAGGGAATGTTTGGCTGTGGAATGAAAATGAAGCCATTCCTGGAGGAAGGTTTACCTCTGATTGGGTCAAAGAACTTGGAGTAGGAGTGGGATTTGGTGTTCGGGTGGATATTCAGTTTTTTGTTCTTCGATTTGACCTTGCCACTCCGGTCCGCAAACCGTGGTTGGAAGAAAATGAACGTTGGCTAAGGGATTTTGATGTCAGGAGTGGTGATTGGCGTAGGGAAAACCTTGTTCTTAACTTCGCTATAGGCTATCCTTTCTAATTTAGCATCACAGGAATTAATTATGAATTTCAGAATACCGGTAAGAGCAAAAAAATAAAGGTCCCATTCTCAAGATTGGGACCTTTATTTGATTTTGATGGCGTATATGGTGATTATGCTCCTTCGGAGCTTTCTAAAGCTCTATAGGCAATAATGCCTCCTAATACGTTTCTTACTTTGGTAAAACCTTTGGTTTCCATAAACCGCTTTGCATTTCCGCTTCTGGCTCCAGATCTGCAGTGCACGATAATTTCCTGATCTTTGTATGCTTCCAGATCTTTAATTTGATGTGGCAATTGACCCAAAGGAATATTTTCAGCACCTAAATGATCCTCTTCTGTTTCCCATTCTTCCCTGACATCGATAAAAATAAATTTCTCCTTATTGTCAAGTCTTTGCTTCAGTTCTTTTACTTCAATATCTTCCATTTTCTTTTATTTTACTAATACTCTAATAGACTGTTGAATTCCCTGTTTTTCAAGTTTCAAGAGGTATATCCCTTTTTTCAACCCTGTAAAGTTAATGATTTTTCCCCTTTCTGTGTCTTCTTGAAGAAGTTCCAATTTCCTTCCGAATGAATCATACACTGATAAATTCTCATAGGTTCCTTCCACATTCAAGAAATCTATAACAGGATTTGGATAAACGGTGAATCCTTCCTGATTTGGCACTTGACTTTCAAAGGGCTGTTCAGTGGAAAGATGTGGCCGCATCATTAGAGACCCTGCAACCTGTGAGTTTTGCTGCCAAGAACCCGCGACATTGTAGAAGATTTCTGCACCATTATCTACTGATTTATCTAATCCTATATAAATAAAGTCATTGGTAAACTGGGTGAATCCTATATAGAAAACACCATCTACTGGTAAATTGACATCAATTTCAAACTTTCCGAATTGTTCAAGAGTACTTTTTTCAGGAATTAGTACTTCTTTTTTATAAAGAGGCTGGGAATTCAGATCTTTCCAGACCATAAGGTCGATGACATTGCCTACTTGATTGAAATTGGTAAAATTGATGCTTATTCCTGTCAAAAACACAGGCCTTTTCACTTCATAACGGAGTGCCAACATTCCCGAACGCTGATTGATACCAGCAGAATAGTCTGCTTGACCGTCATCATAGGCATAAAAGTCTCTAAGTGGAATAACAGCGGAAGTAGTATCATTATTCCTGAAGTCTACGGATGGGTAATAAACAGTATCTCCTGCCACTATCCTATAAAAAAACCGGTCTCCAGTACTAAGGTAAGTTCTCAGTTCATAATCTGTCTCTTGGGATGGAATAGGAAAATCAGGAATACTATTGCTGTTGAATACCCTTCGCTCCAAAGCCAAAGGAACAGGATTAAAAGGTGTGTTGTTGTTGATTTTCTTGAGTACCTGACCATTCTGCCGATCCCGTAATTCAACCGTAAACTCCATGGCCCTAAAGCGGTTTGATAGGTTCAGGAATTCATTCTGAACAGGGGCTAAGTTGCCTGTAAGTCTAGATGGTAGATCAAAAAGAGGAATAGCACTGAATTTTTGGAAAATTTTGGGATTCAGTCTGGTCAGTGTCCTGTCCTCTACATTTCGGTCAGTTGAATTCCGGTTTTTGTTGAGAAAAACATAATCCAACAACCAGGTGTCGAAAGGGCCAGATTTCCTTCCGGATGACTGGAATCTGAATCTGAAACCGCTATGATGGAATTCCACGGGTACATTGATATTTTCCCAAGTGAAAAAAAACTGTTCTGCTGGAAGATCTCCTCTTTTCTCCCAGACCTGTACCCAGTTTCCTGAGGCATTTAGGAAATCAAGGCTAAGGATGTCATTCTGATCAGGAAGCTCTGCCTTTCCTCCAGCTTGCCAATAGAAGCTTAAAAAAACAGTGTTTTGTTCGTTGCTCGGAATTTGGCTTAAGTCAATTGGCTGGCTTGAGATCTGGTCTCCGAGACCCTGTTCCAGCAGATTCGTTGAATACGGTTTTCCTAATGCATTCACTCCGTCAAGCACCGCTACCCCCAGACTTGGAGCAGCATATGCTACCGTGAAGGAATGGGTAACTCCATCTGATACCCATTTAGTAGAATCTATATATGGTGCAGAAAAATCATCCCAAAAGGGGAGGATTAATGGGTCTTGTTGCAATCGGGCAAAAGGATTGCTCTGGGGCTGGGGTTTTGGAATAGGAAGTTGTTGAAATTGGGCAAAAACAAATCCTGGTGCTGTAACTAACAGCATCAAACAGATAGTGAGCGCTATTTTAAGCCTATTGGACATTGTTAATTGGTGTCCCGCTTCAGGTCAGATATCCATAAATCGATGGCTTCACCTGTTTTTACTTGAGCACCTACAGGAGGCATTTGTTGGACAATTGTACCTTGGGGAACTGTATCTGTAAGCACATAATTGATCCTTCCAATCCTAAAACCATAGCCAATGATCATGAATTCTGCATCGACTTCATCCATCCCGATCAGATTGGGGATATCCAAAATTTGATTTCCAAGACCATCACCTACTACTAGATCGATTTGTGAGCCTTTGGGAATTTCAAAGCCTTCTGGAATACTTCTGCCTCTGTATTTTTGTTCCAAGACTACATTGGTTCCGATATCTGGAACGTAGATGATCTCACCTCTTATCAAACCCATATTACTTAAAACCTCTTGGGCGTTTTTCAGCATGCTGTTTACAAGATTTGGCATCTTGATCAAAGGTGCATTTTTCGCATTTAAGGTAATGTAGATTTTCCTTCCTTGTTTGACTTTACTTCCTGCTTTGGGGTTTTGCTTCATCACCGACAAGGGTCTCAGCTCCGCATTGAATCCGCTGTCAAGTGAGATTTCGTATTTGAGATCACGGGTAGATAAGTACGCCTCCAGGTCATGGTAATCATAACCTTCTAAATCAGGAACACTTACTGTTTGACCATGATTGGTATATGCAGGAAGGAAAATTTTTAGGAAAATAAAGGTTAGCAACACGATGCTCCCAAATATGAGGGCGATGTGAATACCAATTTTTTTTAATGATGCTTTTTTGAAGTTCATGAAATGCTATGGCTATCTGGACTAACGTGTAAAGGTAAAGTTATATTTACTATACTGCCAAGAAAATGACGCGTTAGGTGAAATCAAATGGAGACAACCCGAATCCAGGTTGTCTCCAAAATTGATATTATTCTTTAATGGATGTATAATTTACGTGTTTCAGTAATTGAATTGCTGGTGATCCTCACAATGAATAAGCCCTTGGAAAACAGTGCTGTGCTGAAGGAATAAGTTTGGTTCAGCGTATTTGGATAGTTCACATTGTGGACTGTGGCGCCTGTAGCTGATACAATTTGGATATTCACATTTTCAAAGGTGTTGAAATTGAATACGATATTGACAATATCTCTGGCAGGGTTTGGATAAATGATTGTTCTTCCAAGTCCTGGATCTACTGGTTCAGGATTTGCAGAGAGAAACAGCTCTACATTGTCTATGTAAATTGGGGAATTGCTTGGATCCCCATTTTCAACGACGAAAGCCAACCGGACGTTGGTTTTATCCTTTCCTGCAAAAGCCGTCAAATCAACATATTCCCTTACGAAAGACTCAGGGTTGTTAGGATTGACATCTGCGCTTTGTACAGAGGAAATTTCTGGTCCTACCAATCTCCTCACCTCTTGGTATGAAACTCCACCGTTGTCACTTGCCATAACTTTGAGTACTGTGTTTGGTGTGACTCTGCCAGCCCCTTTGTCAAAGAAAACCGAAGCTTGACCACTTCTAGCCAAACTGAAGATCGGTGAACCCAGCCAGAAGCTGTTGTTGGTTTGAGTTGTTTCCAATCTGGCTAAATTGCTATTGGATGTACCCGTTTGTAGAGGACTCAATACCCAAGGCTGAAAGTTGTTTTGTGGGTTGATAGTGACCCAAGGACTGAGCGTGGTAGTATTGTTGAAATTTTGTCTCCACGGAGTTTGTATGGTTTCTGAATTTACAATGGTATATCTGATCAGGTTAATGGTGTTTCTTAAATTCTGATCAAAATTGGGGTTCAACATGGTAAACTCATACCTGTTCAGCGGTTGGCTTGAGGTATTTGGGAGTGTGATCAGTGTGGTTTCACCTGGTGCGAGCGCATTGCCTCTAGCTAGGAAGGTCTGCGAATTGTTTCCGGTTGATGCTCTTCTAAACACAAAACCATTTATTGGGAGATTTCCAGTATTGGTGACAGATACTTCATGTTGTGTTTGCTGTCCATTCGAAATTGGGGTAGGCTTAACCAGCTCATTCAACCTTGCATCATAGCTGTATACTTCTCGGGTAAGAATTTGAATATCCTTAATATAAATATTGTTGCCAAAACCGTTTCGAGCTACAAATGCAATTCTAACATTTCCAAGATTAGCATATGGTCCAAGGTTGACAATTTCCCTTCTAAATTGATTTTCATTGGTAGGAATGAATTCATCTACTGAAGGAGAACTTGTCTGAAGAAAATCCTTGTCTTTGTCATACGGAGCATCCAATAGGTTGAATGTATTGCCGCAGTCAGTTGAAATGGCTATAAGTAAATCATCACCAAAACCTTGGGCCTCATATGGTCCATAAGCCATAAGAAACGTAAGTTGGGCTTCTGGATTTTGAGTTAAATTGAATTGTGGTGAAATCAGATAATCCAACTGCCCTATTGCATCATACTCATAATGTTGAAGCCGGATTACATTTTGAGTGGTCCCACTTATATTGAGTTGCAATTGCTCCCAAGTCAATCCACCATCAGGATTATCCACTACCCAAGTTTGGTTGAAAGCAGTATTGGTAAAGGTGTATGGTAAGCTGAGATTAGCCGGTAGCCTTGGATTGGAGGCTATAGTATTGTTGTTTGGATTAGAGTCTGTGGTTCCGTTAACCTGAATAATAGTGCCTTCAAATGTATTGTTGGTCCCTGAAATATTAATTGGATTGAAGCTAATGTTGGCTTCTTCACCTGTGGCTAGATTCAGGGTTACATTTCGGGTTTGCAATATGGTTCCATTCAATTTAATCTCTACCCTCGCTGAAGTGATTCTATTGCTCCCCGCGTTGAAAACCCTTAAAATAGGAGTGACTGTTGGAGAACAGATAAAATCCTGAGGATCTACAATGCGGTCAAAAGCAAGGTCGTTGGTGAGTAGCTGAGGAGCTACTGTCGCACGTCCGTTGACTAGCGAGGCCCTTCTCGGACTTAAACTCAATACAACATTCATCCTATCCACCTGGCCTTGAGTAAACAGGTTCATACAGTTGTCGGGAGTGTAATCCATGAAGTTTTCTACCATATCCCTTGTATTGCAGCTTATTCTGGGATTATTGTTTCTACAGGTGGTATTGCTTCCATCTTGAAGCGGTGTATCTGCAACAAAATCGTCAGCGTTACAATCACCGTCACCCCAAATATGCCTCAAACCTAAGAAGTGGCCTACTTCATGAGTTGCAGTTCGGCCTCTTGATCCAGATACTGCATTTCCACCTTGGCCAAAATACCGGTAATCAATTGTGACTCCGTCAGTCTCCCTGTTGTTGGCTGGGAAATTAAGCCCTGGTAAATCAGAAATGGGGAAAGATGCATATCCAATGAAAGGAGAAACCAAAGGCACCACCCAAATATTTAGATAATCTTCCGGCGGCCATTGCGCCAATTGGCCTATCAGGGCGGCATCATTTGGGTCATAGGATGTTTTTGGTCCTACTACTCTGTTGATCCCAGTAGTAGGTAATCCTCTAGGATCCTGTCTTGCAAGTACAAATTCAATATTGGCATCAGCAGCTACAGACAAAAATTCAGCTGGAGTTTGATTGGCGTCTGCATTTGTTCTTCTAAAATCTTCTGTCAATATCCTGATTTGGGCTTCAATCTGTGAAGATGGAATATTGGCCCCCTGACCTATAGATGTTCCTGAATGGATTACGTGAACCACCACGGGTATGCGGATGGGGTCAGCTTGGGTTCTAAACTGGCTACCAGGATTTTGTTTTGATTGAGAAATTTTATTGTTGATCCAGGATTCAAAATATTCCCGGCTGCCATAGATGCCGAGTTGCTCTTCCTGCATTTTCTCAATATGGACTGCAGCACAACGCTCATTGTGGATATGCTGGTAGGTTTTGCCGAAAAAATTCTGGGAATGGACTTCCCCAAGGCTAAAAAACGAGAAAAAGGATAAGAGAATACTTATCCTTAAAACACTGAATCTTTTATCCATTTGGTATTGATTAGATCACCGCTATATTGACAGCTTCTACCTTCACTATTTCAGGTACGGCTTTTTTAATTGCTTCTTCAACTCCTGCCTTAAGTGTCATACTAGACATCGGGCAGGAACTGCATGCCCCTGTCAACTCCAATAATAGCACCATATCTGCTGTTACTTCGACCACTTTCACATTTCCTCCATCAGCTTCAAGATATGGCCTGATGCTGTCCAATGCCTTCTCAATTTTAACTAACAATTCTGATTCCATTTCTTTTATCAAGCATTTATGTGTACAACCTCTGTTTTACTTTTTTCAGCGTTACGGATAGCCACTTGCCTTGCTACTGATTCAGCAAGTGCCGAGAAAGCATCTTGCATTAAACCTGTTTTCAGTACAGCAGGATATCCGGAATCCCCACTTTCCCTAATGCCTTGTACAATAGGTATTTCTCCCAGAAAAGGTACGTTATATTTGCTGGCAAGTTTTTGACCACCTTCTTTGCCGAAAATATAATATTTATTGCCAGGCAATTCTTCAGGAGTAAAATAAGCCATATTTTCTACAACGCCTAAAATAGGAACATTAATTTGAGGTTGTTTGAACATCGTCAACCCCTTGGTGGCATCCGCCAATGCGACTTTTTGAGGTGTAGTGACAATTACGGCACCTGTCACCGGCAAGGTCTGAACCATGGTCAGATGGATGTCAGATGTGCCTGGAGGAAGATCAATGAGCAGATAATCCAATTCACCCCAAGCTACGTCGGAAATAAATTGTCTTAAAGCTGAACTGGCCATTGGACCTCTCCATACTACAGCCGATTCGGCTGGTGTCAAAAATCCAATAGACATCAGTTTCACCCCATATTGTTCTATAGGTTGAATGATGTTTTTCCCTTCAATATGGCTCACTGATGGTTGTTCACCTTCGACATTAAACATAGTCGGGATAGATGGTCCGGAGATATCTGCATCTATCAACCCAACTTTGGCCCCCGAAGCGGCTAAAGCAACAGCCAAGTTGCTGGCAGTGGTCGATTTGCCTACTCCTCCTTTTCCTGAAGCTATGGCAATAATATTCTTGACATCGGGTAGCAGCGCGGTATTGCTTCTACTGGATGTAACCTGTGAGGTCATATCAATTTCCAATTGCAAATCGTTCCCGAAAGTGTCTCTCAGTACCTGAACGCAATTATTTTTAATTACCTCCTTAAGTGGACAAGCAGGAGTAGTCAGAACAACCTGGAAGCTTATTTTATTGCCTGCTATTTCGAGATCTTTGATCATACCCAAAGTCACTAGATCCTTTTTAAGATCGGGGTCTTGTACTTGGGAGAGTGCCTGTAGCACTTGTTCTTGTTGAATTGACATATTTGAGAATACTGTATGGGCTGCAATTTAGTTTATATATATTCTAAATAAAAAAAAGCAAAGGCTATTCCTTAGAATATATCAGATTTTTAACCCTTAATCTTTACAATAGTTTTTAAGAAGCAGACAGTAATTTTCCAAATCGTATATTTGGATGATTAAGATGACCCAATGGCAATCAGCAGAGCAACCACGGAAAAAGTAAGAGAAAGAGCCGATATAGAAGAGGTGGTCAATGATTATGTCCCTCTCAAAAAGAAGGGACAGAATTTGTGGGCATGTTGCCCTTTTCACAATGAAAAAAGTCCTTCTTTCTCCGTATCCCCAGCAAAGCAGATATATAAATGTTTTGGCTGTGGAAAAGCAGGCGATCCCATACAGTTTATCATGGATGTGGAGGGGCTTGGATTCAATGAGGCTATTCGTCACCTGGCCAAAAAATATGGAATTGAAATAGAAGATGAAAAAGCAGCAACTCCAGAAGCTGTACAGGCTTACAATGAAAGGGAAAGCCTTTATATCGTCTTGAATTTCGCAAAGGATTTTTTTGTCAGGAACCTCATGACCGAAGAGGGGAGATCAATAGGAGTAAGTTATTTTAAAGAAAGGGGATTCAACCAAGAGATTATACAGAAGTTTGAACTGGGCTACGCGCTCAATTCCTGGGATAGCTTGTTGGTCGCTGCCAAAGAAGCAGGACATAGTCAGGAATTATTGCTTAAAGCGGGGCTAATATTACAGAAAGAAGGTGAAGAGGAAAGGATGTACGACCGGTTTAGGAACAGGGTCACTTTTCCCATTCATAATTTAGGAGGTAAAGCCATCGGCTTTGGGGCCCGAATCCTTACTCAGGACAAAAAGCAGCCAAAATACATCAACTCTCCTGAAACAGAAGTATACCACAAAAGCGATATCCTTTATGGTATTTCACAAGCCAAAAAATATATCCGGGAAAAGGACAACTGTTATTTGGTAGAAGGTTATACCGATGTGCTTTCAATGCACTTGGCTGGTATACCCAATGTTGTGGCTTCTTCCGGCACGTCCCTCACAGAAAATCAGATCAAGCTGATCAAACGGTTCACTGACAATATTACAGTATTATATGATGGGGACTCTGCAGGGATAAAGGCTTCATTAAGAGGAATTGACCTTATCCTCGAAGGTGGATTAAATGTAAAAGCAGTCGTTTTTCCAGACGGTGAAGATCCTGACAGTTATTCAAGAAAAATAGGTTCTACTGCTTTTGGTGAATATCTGGATCAGCATACTCAGGATTTTATCAGTTTTAAGATAGGTTTATATGCTGAAGAAGCAGCAAAGGACCCTATCAAAAGGGCTGATCTGATCAAGCAGGTAGTACAGAGTCTTTCGAAAATTCCTGATCCTATCATTAGGTCTGTTTACATCAGGCAATCTGCCAAGCTTTTGGAGATAGATGAGGAGATCATCCTTACTGAGCTCAATAAGATATTCATCAAAAGCACCAAGGATCAACAATTCAGGGAGCAAAGAGAGCAAGAAGAAACCAAAATCGAAGATCTGCTTCAGACTGAAGAAAAGCCAGTCGCCGCGTCCGAATTGATTGTCGCCCAAGAGCGTGAAATGCTACGCTTATTGGTCAATTATGGGTTTGAAATGCTTTCTGATGAGCTAAGTGTTTGTCAGTATCTGTTGCAGGAAACTGCAGAGCTTACTTTTCAGACACCTGTATTTAAAAAAATCCTTGACTTATACCAGCAGGCACTGGAGTCTGGAAAATTGCCTCAACCAGAATATTTTTTCCAACATCCCGATCCGGAAGTTAAGCGGGAGGTGATCAATATGGTATCTAGAAAATATGAGTTGTCTACCTTGTGGGAAAGCAGGTTTCAGATTTTTACCCAGCATGAAGCTGATGACTTAGCTAAGACTGTATATGACAGCATTTTACATTTGAAGAAAAAAGTACTCAAGAAATTGCTGGAGGAATCCAGATTGAAAATTAAAGAGGCAGAACAAATGCGATCGGATCCAGAAGAAATGTCTGAATTGATATCCGTATACATGGAGCTGAAAAAATATCAAACTGAAATAGACAGACAATTGGGAATTGTGATCAGCTTTTGACTCCAAACTTTAATTGCATTCGCAGTGTTTTACTCAATATTGCTTGTAATTTTGCACCTTTATTTACTTAGCACACCAGTATATGTCCTCAGAATATAAACTTGACCCAATAGAAGAAGCAATTGAAGCCATTAAAAACGGTGAAGTAATCATAGTAGTTGACGATGAAGACAGGGAGAATGAAGGTGATTTTATCTGTGCAGCCGAAAAAATTACTCCAGAGATCATCAATTTCATGGCTACCCATGGTAGAGGATTGATTTGTGCGCCGCTTATTGAAGACAGGTGTGATCTTTTGGGTTTACAATTGATGGTTGGGAGCAATACTGCTGCTTTTGAGACACCATTTACCGTTTCTGTTGACCTTATAGGACACGGTTGTACCACAGGAATTTCTGCAAGTGACCGCGCCAAGACCATCAAAGCACTTGTAGATGACAGCATCCATCCGGATGAGTTGGGAAAGCCGGGTCATATTTTCCCACTCAAAGCCAAAAGAGGAGGAGTACTCAGAAGAGCTGGCCATACTGAGGCAGCAATAGATTTTGCCCGTCTTGCAGGGTTTTCCCCTGCAGGTGTTTTGGTAGAAATCATGAATGAAGATGGAACAATGGCCAGGCTGCCGGATTTGGTGGATGTAGCTAAGCGTTTTAACCTCAAGCTTGTTTCTATCAAAGACCTCATATCTTATCGCCTCAAAAATGAAAGTCTCATTAAAAGGGAGATTGGGGTTGTTATGCCTACTACATGGGGCAATTTTGATTTAATAGCGTTTAAGCAAATCAACACTGGAGATATACATTTGGCCCTAATCAAGGGAGAATGGGAGGAGGATGAACCTGTAATGGTCAGGGTACACTCTTCTTGTATTACAGGTGATATTTTTGGATCCTGCAGATGTGATTGTGGTCCACAGCTCCATACAGCCATGGCTATGGTGGAGAAGGAAGGCAAAGGAGTGGTCTTGTACATGAATCAGGAGGGTAGGGGTATAGGCCTACTGAACAAGCTTAAAGCTTACAAACTTCAGGAACAAGGGATGGATACCGTTCAAGCCAACTTGGCTTTGGGTTTTCCAATGGATAAAAGAGATTATGGTATCGGTGCCCAAATCCTGCGGAATCTCGGGGTATCTAAGATCAGGTTGATTTCAAATAATCCGACCAAGCGAGTTGGCTTGTTGGGCTATGGATTAGAAATTGTTGAGCAAATACCAATTGAAATTGTTCCTAACCCACACAACGAAAAGTATTTGGAAACAAAAAGGGATAAAATGGGTCATCAGATCCTTAAGAAATAAGTTATTTCTGCAATAGACGAAGAAAATTCTTTAGATTGGATCAACCAACGGTAAGTTTGATGCGTTATGGAAATGTAAGCAAGCACAGATTTATATGAACAGACATAAGCTATTGATCTTTCTATTTTCCCTGCTCTTTGGCCAAGTAGCTCTGGCTCAAAACCAGTTTCCTTCTCAGGTGTGGCATAAGGGTCAGATTCAAACTGTGAGCGGGCAGGTTTACCAGGGTTTGGTGAAGTATGACCTTGATAATAACCTGGTTCAGATGCAGGACCAAAATTTGGATACATTCAGTCCTACAAATGTCGTACAATTCGAAATTTATGATGAAGTATATGGTGGCATTAGGACCTTCTACTCCCTTCCATACTCATTGTCTGGGGATTATGAAACCCCCATATTCTTTGAGCTCCTTACGCAAGGTGAAGATATAGCCCTACTCTGTAGAGAGTATATCGCTACTGACAACAGAGGCATGGGTATGGGTGGTATGGGCATGATGATGAATCCTTTGTGGGGACCTCCAATGATGGGAGCATATAGGCTGGCATTTAATTATTATTTCCTGAAAGATGGTAGAATCCAAAAATACAGTCAAAAGAAAAAAGAGTTGTTAGATATACTTGCTGATAGGTCTGATGAAGTAGATCTTTATATGCGCAAAAACAGACTTTCACACGATAAGCGTGGGGATTTGTTGCGAATAACAGCTTATTACAATCAAATCAGATAAAAATTTTTATGTCAAAAAAACCATTGATTTTGGTTTCCAATGATGACGGGATTACATCCAAAGGCATCAGGGTACTCGTAAATGTAATGAAACAACTTGGTGACGTAGTCGTGGTCGCCCCAGATAGTCCTCAATCAGGGATGGGACATGCCATCACTATTGGTGAGACGCTAAGACTATACGAAGAAGAGATTTTTCAGGATGTAGTAGCTTATAAATCCAGTGGGACGCCTGCTGATTGTGTTAAACTTGCCAAGCATTATGTATTGAAAGACAGGCAGCCGGATCTTGTAGTAAGCGGCATTAACCATGGAAGCAATACCTCCATTTCAGTATTGTATTCAGGAACCATGTCTGCAGCAATCGAAGGGGCACTTGAAGGCCTTCCTTCTGTAGGCTTCAGCCTCTGCGATTATTCTTCCAAAGCCGACTTTAGCCATACCGAGGAATATGTCTACAAGATAGCAAAGCAGGTTTTGGATTATGGTTTGCCAAAAGGAGTCGCACTCAACGTCAATTTTCCACCAAAAAGGAATGAAGCAATTAAAGGAGTGAAAGTCTGTAGGCAGGCCCATGCCAAGTGGCAAGAAGAATTTGCTGAAAGATATGATCCCAATGGCAGAAAGTATTTTTGGATGGCTGGCAATTTTGTCAATTATGATAAAGGAGAAGATAATGATGAGTGGGCTATAGCAAATAATTATGCCTCAATTGTTCCTTGTCAATATGACCTTACTGCGCATCATGCGATAAAGCAACTCAACGAAGATTGGAACTGGGACGAATTTTAAATTCGTCCTTTTTTTATTTTATATATTGGACAACACAGCCATTTTATTTTTCATTAATTTAATTTAAAATTGTTTTTGTTTAGCACCTAAATTTTCGGGTTATGAAAAGCCACCTCAATTACCCACTTGGTTATTGCCTTGCTATCGTCTTATTTTTTTTAATGTCCTGTTCTGAAATGACAGAAAAACCTGCTCAAGTTGAAGCAGAGCTAAATACCAGTCAGTTTCAAAAAATTCAGACCAGAGCAATAGAAGATCAATTCATAGTTGTCTTTCATGAAAAAGAAATAAACTTTAGACTTTCAGGGTCAGAAAAAAACCTTGATGAAGCGGCGATGCGAAAAGCTTCTATGGAATTTCTTGCTAAATATAATTTAGACGGTTCAGCCCTTGAACGAGTGTATGTTTATGCGCTCACTGGATTTGTTGCCCGAATCAATAGTGAACAGGTCCAAAAGATGAAATTGGATCCCCAGGTCAAGTTTATAGAGCAAGATAGAGAGGGGGAGTTTTTTCTGAATGGAAATCCTCATGTACCACAACCAGTTCCTGCGCCTAACACTCAAATTGTGCCCTGGGGTATCAAAAGGGTAGGAGGTCCTTTTTTATACAAAGGAAATAGGTGTGTATTTGTAGTAGATACAGGCATAAATTTGGATCATCCTGACTTGAATGTCAATGAAAAAAAGGGGTTTGATGCATACACAGAAAAAACCAAAGACTGGAATTTAAATGATGAACATGGGCATGGAACACATGTGGCAGGAATCATTGGTGCTATTGACAACCACTTAGGTGTCGTGGGTGTAGCATCTGGTGTAAGTCTTGTTCCGGTTAAAGTGTTTTCTGGTGCACGAGGATATTTCACGTTCTCTGGGATTTTGGCAGGTTTAGACCATATTGGTAGAAAGGGTGTACCTGGAGATGTTGCAAACCTAAGTTTTGGGGGTTTTGACGAAAGCAGGGCCATAGATGAGGCAGTGCTCAATATTTCCGAAAGAAAAAAAGTTTGGATGGTCATAGCTGCGGGAAATTCTGGGCTTCCCGCAACCAGCTTTAGCCCAGCTAGAGTGTCGGGCCCGTTTACCATCACTGTGGCAGCAATGGATTCCAGAAATAGATTCGCCTGGTTTTCCCATTATGGTCCACCAATTAAATTTGCTGCTCCAGGCGTAAGTATTTATTCTACATGGAGAAATGGAACATACAGAACAGAAACAGGAACTTCAATGGCAGCTCCTCATGTGGCTGGCTTAAGAATACTCGGAGAAGTTGATACTGATGGCTACGTTTTAAATTATCCAGTTGCTCATCCCGCACCTATTGCATTCAGGAGATAATTATTCAAGCAGTGTGACATGTGTTTCGCTTACAAGGTTTTTTTCAGAAACCCTGCTTTTGATGATTCCAAGATCGAAAAGTAGGTTCATGGTTTTGTTGAGCATTGCTTTTTCCAGATTCCCTTCGGTGGCCCATACTGTCTGATCCAGCCATTCTTGTACATCCTCTTGCTGTAAATCATAAGTTTTGGAAAGTTGACTGATGGCATGACTGGAATGTTTTAAGGCAAGGTTTTTTTGGTAGACAGCCTCCCTTATAAGAGAAACTTCTAGGGGATGTTCATCCAGTACTGCTTGGGTTGCGACAATCACAAAGCAAGGCCATGGACTTGGGACCTCACCCAGTCTTTTAAATTCACCTGCATCTACTAGCGGCTTTGTCATAAATTTTTCCCAAAGAAATATGCCTTCTTTCCCATCTTGATAAGCTTCACGGGCACCATCAAGATTATTGATTTGAATGAAATCTAAATTTTCTTTATTCCATCCTTCCCTTTCTGCAAGCACGAAAGCCATCAATTGGGAACCTGATCCGGGTCTGCTAATCAAGAATGGACTTTCGGCCAAGTCTTTGACGTGCTGTGCAGGAGAATTTACGCCTACATGAATGCCCCAAACAAGAGGGCTTGCGACATGAAGACCAATTATTTTGGCTGTATTGCCTGCGATGACGTCTGCAATAAAGCTTTCAGTCAAAAGTACAGCAATGTCTGTTTCACCTTCACGAAGGGATTTGCACATGGCTCCAGATCCTTTGGACTCATTGATCCATTCCAGAGTGATGCCATTTTCATGAAGCGGCTGCTCGGCTACTACTTGAAGCCAGGGATAATTAAAATGCTCAGGAACGCCGGTGATTCTAATTTTTTTCATTTGTTATTACCTGCAAAAACTAAGCAGAATATCAGGAGAAGAAGGTTTTGTTTGATTCTAAGAAAGAAATTCTCATACTGATTAACCGTCATGAGTTGCATTCTTGTTGGTAATCAGCAAGTTTGACAATCCTGCTAAAATCAGAGATGTCCCTGCAAGCACCATTGTATAAATCACTTCATCTCCAAATAGAAGCTTATACATGAAGTTGATACCGCCTAATGCAGCCACGATTTGTGGTATGACGATAAACATGTTGAATATACCCATATAAACTCCCATTTGCCTGGGATTGACAGATGAAGACAACATGGCATAAGGCATTGACAAAATACTGGCCCAAGCGATGCCGACTAAGGCAAAGCAAAGGTGCAGCATCCAAGGTTCTGAAATAAAGTAAATCAGAATAAATCCTAAACCACCTGAAAATAAGCTTAACATATGAACCAATTTTCGGTTGATCTTGATTTTGCTGGTTACAAATGCAAGGATCAAGGCAAAGAACATAGACACCAAACCGTAAGTGCCTAGGTAGTTGCCTACGCTATCAGCTGCATCATTATAGGCGGCGCTGCTGGTATCTGTAGCCATAAATACATGCTCAGTAATGGCTGGTGTAGCAAAACTCCACATGGTAAAAAAAGCAAACCAGGAGAAAAACTGGACCAAACCCAACTGCTGCATTACTTTTGGCATGGAGGCGATGTTTGAAAAAATTTCTTTGACACCATTCAAAAATCCCCTGTTGTTTTGTTTCTCCTTTTTAAATGATTCCAAATCTTCCGGAGGATATTCATCTGTGGTAAAGACCGTGAACAATATAGAACCTAGCAATACCAGTGCTCCTATAGCAAAAGCAAATTTGACAGAGTCCGGAACTACACCAGGCGCGGCAGTATTAGGTATCCCTATTTTGGTCATAAACCAAGGAAGATTGCTTGCTATCCATGTGCCAATTCCTATGATCAAAGTTTGGATTACAAATCCGTACGAGCGCTGACTGTCAGGCAACTTATCGGCCACCAGAGCACGAAAAGGTTCCATGCTGATGTTGATGGAAGCATCCAGTATCCAAAGTGCGCCTGCTGCCATCCATAGCGCGCTAGAATACGGTGCGAAAAATAATGCAATTGTACTCAAGACCGCTCCTATAAGAAAGAAAGGCCTTCTTCTTCCAAATTTTGGGTGCCAGGTTCTATCACTTAAATATCCTACAATGGGTTGGACAAGTAAGCCAGTAAGAGGAGCGGCAATCCAAAGCAAGGGAATAGCGTCTTTATCTGCTCCTAAAGTCTGGAAAATCCTAGACATAAAGCCCCCTTGGAGTGCAAAACCGAACTGTATACCTAAAAATCCGAAACTCATGTTCCAGATCTGCCAAAAACTCATTCTTGGCTTTTCTTTAATGATCTGCATGTTGTGGGTTTATTGTTAATTGGATGAAGGAGTTCAGTAAATTTTTATTGAAAATGCTGATTTTTTAAATGGTATGGTAACCGAAGTAATTCCAGCTATTTCGTGGTAGGGATGACCATAATCTGGCAATGGATCAAATTCCGTGAGTTTGTCCAGGAAACTGTATGAGGATGTTTCCATTTTCAGCATCTCTCCATCAAGTTCTGCTTTTACGTCATTGAAGCCATGGAAATATATTTTGGCATGATCAAACTTTCCAGAAAAAGAACCCTCGGATGATTCAAAAGCCAAAATTCCAGTATGCGCATCAAAAATGATTCGCCTACGAAGGTATTTACCTGATAGATGATCCAATGTATGCCCATCATCTTCATAATGGCAATAAGTGCCTTCTTGGCCGGAATATAAATGAAGTTGAAGTGTCTTATCTGGAGTTTCGCCTGTATGGAATACATTTCCTTGAAAAGCAAGAATGGATCCTGCTTTTACAAACACAGGGAGGTAGTTAAGCGGGCATTCAACATAAATTTCTTGATTCCCTTGATGCAATTTGTCATTATAGAAATAATACCATTCCCCTTCAGGAAGGTATACTTTCATGATCTCTTTTGTGCTTTCAACAGGAGCTACCAAAAAAGAACCACAAAAGAGGTATTGGTTTTGGTAGTCTCCTTGATAGACTTTTTCATCAAATGAATAGTTGATCGCAAGACTTTCGGCAATCGGCAATCCATCCTGAATGTGCTTTTGAAAATAACTGTAAAGGTGAGGAAGCATCCTATATCTGAGCTTCATGTAATTCCTAGATATTTCTTCTACCTCTTCCCCAAAGCTCCAAGGTTCGGCATCATTGCTGTTGATCATGGAATGTGCGCGATAGAGGGGGGAAAAGGCGCCTATGCTCATCCATCTGGCGAAGAGGGATTTGGAAGCTTCTCCTGCAAATCCCCCTACGTCATATCCAGCAAATGCCACTCCGCTGATACCAAGGCTATTGACAAGCCGTACTCCTGCAAGCATATGCTCTTCGCTGGCTACATTATCCCCAGTCCATGCAGCAGCATAGCGCTGCACCCCTGAATAGCCTGCTCTTGTCAATACAAATGGACGCTGTGTAGGTTTTTGTCTTAGGCTTCCTTCTTGGGCACTTTTGGCCATTTGGAATCCATACACATTTCTGGCTTTTCGATGGCTTACCTGCTCACCTTCATAATTGAATTCTATCAAGTTAGGCGTAAACTGCCCCCAAGATGCAGGCTCATTCATATCTGTCCAAAAACCATCTACTCCAAGATCGGTGTAAAAGGACATTTGATCAGCCCACCAGTTTCTTGTTTCAGGATTGGTAAAATCAGGAAAAGCACACCAACCCGGCCAAACTTGTCCTTCATAGACCTGCCCATCGGGATATTTCACAAAAAGGTCTTTATCTAATCCATCAGTATAAGGAAGGTAGCCAACTTCAGTTTTGATACCTGGATCCATAATGACAACAACCTTAAATCCTTTTTCTTTCAACCTTCTGATCATACCTGCAGGATCAGGGAATTTTTCTCCATCGAAAGTAAAGACTTTGTATTTTTCCATGTGATGGATGTCCAAGTAGATGACATCAGCAGGCATTTGCTTGTTTCTGAAGGTGTCTGCTACTTGAAGTACTTCTGATTCAGGATAGTAAGAGTACCTGCACTGTTGAAAACCTAAAGCCCAGAGCGGTGGTAGCTCAAGGCGTCCTGTTAGCTGTGTGTAATGAGCGATTATGGAAGCTACATTTTCATCATGGAAGAAATAATAGTCCAAATCACCATCATCGGCAGAAAAATAAACAAAGCGGTTGTTGGAAGCTCCGAAATTGAAAATGGTTTTGTGTGTATTGTCGAAGAAGATCCCATAGGCAGAAGATCCATGTATGCCGATATAAAAAGGTATAGACATATACAATGGGTCATCCCCGATGCCATACCCAAAATAATCCGTGTTCCAGTTGGTATAAGCCTTACCGGCCCTGTTTAGATTCCCCGTTTTTTCTCCTAGTCCTATGAATTTTTCGTTTTTCTGGACTTTCTTATAGTTGGTTACTTCTGTTCCCAACCAGCTTACAGCAAATGCAGGATCATCTTGATTGAGCAAGTTCCCCTTTTGATCATAATAAGTTAAGGAAAAGGGGGAACGATTGATTTCTAAATGGATCTTAGAAGTCTTGATAATCAAGCAGTTTTCTTTATTTTCAAGTTCCCAATCTGTCGGTTCTGGGTGCCCTACCACAGTGTATGGATTGGAAGAGAATTCATCCTCTTGGGTTACCTGTATCCTGATGACTGAGGCGTTAAAGACACTGATGGCAAAAGATGCAACCTCGGTCTTACCTACAATGCCACGACTGGTGTTTTCCCATGATTTGATATCTCCAATGGCAAGGTTATTTGTACTTCTTTTTTTTGGGACAACAGTGTTCATCTATACAGGTATTTGATGGGATGTTTGAGGCTAAATTTAGAAAGTAAAATTAAAGTAAAAAATGCGGACAAAACTTTAGAGTGCCTCACTAATGAGCAGCTAAAGTAATTTTTCCCCCTTGATAAAAAAGTGAGGGCTATTCAAACGATTGCACAAAAAATTAGATTAAATATAGAATTCAGGTTTTTACGGAGGATTTTCGGATGAGCAATTCCGTATCCAACACAAAGTTTTGTGCTTGCCAGGTTTGGTCTTTCTTCTTGTCCACCATTTCGATAAGGAGTTTTGCGGATTTTTCACCGATTTTAAAACCAGGCTGAGAAACAGTTGTCAACGGGGGATCTATCATGGAGGAAAACTGCCAATTAGAAAATCCGACTACTCCGACATCATGAGGAATCTGAAGCCCCAAGTCTTTTAAAGCGAGCATTGCTCCGGCAGCTACAATGTCATGATGGGCAAATACGGCATCAGGTCGGTCCGGGGTTGAGGAGAAGAGTTTTTTGACTGTCCGGAAACTTTCTTCTTCGGTACCCCCAGCGCATTCTACGATCAATGCTTCGTCTGCTTGGATTCCACCATCCTGTAATGCGGCTAAATAACCTGCTTTTCTGTTTTTGCTGATGTTGAGTTGTGAAGGACCAGCCAAATGGACAATTCTTCTATATCCTTGGTGAATCAGATGGGTGACTGCTTCATAAGCACCTTGGTAATCATTGACTGTAACATTTACAGCATTGGCAATGTCAGGTATTCTATCAAAAAAAACGATAGGAAAATTCAGGCTCATCAGTTTTTCAAAATGGCTGAAATCATGGGTTTCTTTTGAATAGCTTACCAGTAATCCATCGATTTGGTTGGAAAGCATTGTTTCAATACTTGATTTTTCCCTGGCTAGCTTTTCGTTAGTCTGGCAAAGAATCACATTGTAACCATTGGCAAAAGCTACTTCTTCTATACCACTAATGACTGTAGAAAAGAAAAAATGAACTACTTCAGGAATGATGACACCTAAGGTAAAGGACTTGCTTTTGCGAAGACTCAATGCTACTGCATTGGGCCTGTAATTTAGTTTTTCTGCTACTTCTTTGACTTTTCTTTTGGTTTCATCGCTGATTCCAGGATAATCTTTAAGAGCCCTTGAGACAGTAGAGGAAGAAACATTAAGTGCTTTAGCAATGTCGATTATGGTGGCTTGGCCTAACTTCATATAAATCAAGACTGATTTAATTAAATATATATCTTTTTC